>NZ_JBYTAH010000172.1:0-555 GCF_058787975.1 Cupriavidus sp. FW305-26 | reverse complement strand
CCGTAGTAGTCCGAGTCGTACAGGAGGCCGCCGTGCTCCACCACCAGGCGGCGCGTGTTGGGGCTGTCGCGGCCGGTGTACCAGCCCAGCGGCAGTTCGCCGGTCAGGTCCTTGATGATCTGCATGCCGATGCGCATGTGCTCGCGCTCGGTGGCTTCGTCGATGCCCTGGTAGTGGATCCAGCGCCAGCCGTGGCAGGCGATCTCGTGGCCCAGTTCGACAAAGGCGCGGGTCAGTTCAGGATGGCGTTGCAGCGCCATCGATACGCCGAAGATGGTCAGCGGCAGGCCGCGCTTCTCGAACTCGCGCAGCAGGCGCCAGACGCCGGCGCGCGAGCCGTATTCGTAGATGCCCTCCATGCTCATGTGGCGGTCGGGGTAGGCCGCGGCGCCGACGATCTCGGAGAGGAACTGCTCGGAGGCGGCGTCGCCGTGCAGCACGCAGTTTTCGCCGCCTTCTTCGTAGTTGAGGACGAACTGCAGCGCAACGCGCGCACCGCCCGGCCAGCGGGCGTGCGGCGGCCGGGCGCCGTAACCGATGAGATCGCGTGGATAG
>NZ_JBYTAH010000171.1:0-569 GCF_058787975.1 Cupriavidus sp. FW305-26 | reverse complement strand
GCGATGGAAGAAATCAGCCGCGCCTCGGCGTCGGTCGGCCTGTCGTACGGCGCGCATTCCAACCTGTGCGTGAACCAGATCCACCGCAACGGCACGCCGGCGCAGAAGGCGAAGTACCTGCCCAAGCTGGTCTCGGGCGAATGGATCGGCGCGCTGGCCATGAGCGAGCCCAATGCCGGCTCCGACGTGGTCAGCATGAAGCTGCGCGCCGAGTTCAAGGGCGACCGCTACGTGCTCAACGGCACCAAGATGTGGATCACCAACGGCCCGGACTGCGACGTGCTGGTGGTCTATGCCAAGACCGAGCCTGAGCTGGGCGCGCGCGGCATGACCGCCTTTATCGTCGAAAAGGGCATGAAGGGCTTCTCGGTGGCGCAGAAGCTGGACAAGCTGGGCATGCGCGGCTCGCACACCGGCGAACTGGTGTTCCAGGACGTGGAAGTGCCGGTCGAGAACATCCTTGGCGCCGAGAACGGCGGCGCCAAGGTGCTGATGAGCGGGCTGGACTACGAGCGCGCGGTGCTGTCCGGCGGCCCGGTCGGGATCATGCAGGCGTGCATGGACGTGGT
>NZ_JBYTAH010000170.1:0-571 GCF_058787975.1 Cupriavidus sp. FW305-26 | reverse complement strand
GGCTCCGACTGTTTGTATGCATGCGGTTTCAGGATCTATTTCACTCCCCTCCCGGGGTTCTTTTCGCCTTTCCCTCACGGTACTGGTTCACTATCGGTCGATCACGAGTATTTAGCCTTGGAGGATGGTCCCCCCATCTTCAGACAGGATTTCACGTGTCCCGCCCTACTTGTCGTACACCTAGTTCCACAATCGTGTTTTCGCATACAGGGCTATCACCTGCTAGGGCCGGGCTTTCCATCCCGTTCTGCTAACACCACTGCTAAAGAGTACAAGGCTCTTCCCATTTCGTTCGCCACTACTTTGGGAATCTCGGTTGATTTCTGTTCCTGCAGCTACTTAGATGTTTCAGTTCGCCGCGTTCGCTTCCCACACCTATGGATTCAGTGTGGGATGACCCATTCGGGCCGGGTTTCCCCATTCGGACATCTCCGGATCAAAGCTTGTTTGCCAGCTCCCCGAAGCTTTTCGCAGGCTACCGCGTCCTTCATCGCCTGTGATCGCCAAGGCATCCACCACATGCACTTGTTCGCTTGACCCTATAACGAGTGTGTCTCGATTGCTCGAAACC
>NZ_JBYTAH010000169.1:0-617 GCF_058787975.1 Cupriavidus sp. FW305-26 | reverse complement strand
GGGGTGACGGCGTACCTTTTGTATAATGGGTCAGCGACTTACATTCAGTGGCAAGCTTAACCGATTAGGGAAGGCGTAGCGAAAGCGAGTCCGAACAGGGCGTTGAGTCGCTGGGTGTAGACCCGAAACCAGATGATCTATCCATGGCCAGGTTGAAGGTGCGGTAACACGTACTGGAGGACCGAACCCACTAACGTTGAAAAGTTAGGGGATGAGCTGTGGATAGGGGTGAAAGGCTAAACAAATCTGGAAATAGCTGGTTCTCTCCGAAAACTATTTAGGTAGTGCCTCGTGTCTCACCTTCGGGGGTAGAGCACTGTCATGGTTGGGGGGTCTATTGCTGATTACCCCGCCATAGCAAACTCCGAATACCGAAGAGTGCAATCACGGGAGACAGACATCGGGTGCTAACGTCCGGTGTCAAGAGGGAAACAACCCAGACCGCCAGCTAAGGTCCCCAAATATAGCTAAGTGGGAAACGAAGTGGGAAGGCTAAAACAGTCAGGAGGTTGGCTTAGAAGCAGCCACCCTTTAAAGAAAGCGTAATAGCTCACTGATCGAGTCGTCCTGCGCGGAAGATGTAACGGGGCTAAGCTATATACCGAAGCTGCGGACGC
>NZ_JBYTAH010000168.1:0-644 GCF_058787975.1 Cupriavidus sp. FW305-26 | reverse complement strand
CTGTGATCGCCAAGGCATCCACCACATGCACTTGTTCGCTTGACCCTATAACGAGTGTGTCTCGATTGCTCGAAACCTCGCTACAGGATGAGTTCTCGCATTTGTGCCGTATTCCAAGTCATCTTTCGATCACTTAAATACATTTTGGTTGATACAATCACAACCCGGTATCGCGTTTTGTACTGCAGCGTCTCATCAACGCTCGCGCGACACCTTTACTACATCCCATATTTTTAAAGAACAGCCGATCTTGCGATCGCTTGGCAATGCCAAATGGAAACACTCGCCACTCATCGTCGCGATGCGCTTTCATTTGACAACCAATCCAAGGTACCAGGCAGTGGTGGAGGATGACGGGATCGAACCGACGACCCCCTGCTTGCAAAGCAGGTGCTCTCCCAGCTGAGCTAATCCCCCTTCCGGATAACTTGGTGGGTCTGGTAGGACTTGAACCTACGACCCCCGCCTTATCAAGACGGTGCTCTAACCACCTGAGCTACAGACCCTTGGCTGTAACAGCAAACAAACCGATAAGTGTGAACGCTAGGCTTGAGACACAAGCCTCTAGAAAGGAGGTGATCCAGCCGCACCTTCCGATACGGCTACCTTGTTACGACTTCACCCCAGTCATGAACCCTGCCGTG
>NZ_JBYTAH010000167.1:0-1005 GCF_058787975.1 Cupriavidus sp. FW305-26 | reverse complement strand
AACACCGCGGCCCCGGCCAGCGCCAGCAGCACGGCTACCGCCAGTTGCGATTCCGCATGCAGGAAGAAGTAGAGATAAGCCACCAGGGCGATGGCCGAGATGGCCAGCACCATGGCCGGGCGCCGCTGGGGGCCCTCGGCCGTGGCGGCGGAGGCCGCCGGCAGCGGCTTCGAGACGTTGTCAGACACGTTCACTGGCTTTCTCCGCGATGAGTCCGGTCGGCTTCCAGGCCATCAGCACGATGACCACGGCAAAGGCGAATACGTCCTTGTAGGCGCTCGGGATGTCGGGCACCAGGGCCGGCAACATGGCACTGCCCAGTACCTGCAGCGCCGCAAACAGGAAGCCGCCGAGGATGGCACCGTAGATATTGCCTAGCCCGCCAAGGATGGCAGCGGCAAAGCCGATCACCCCCAACAGCAGCCCGACGTTGAAGTTGATCTCGTTGTAGTAGAGGCCGTTCATCACGCCCGCCAGTGCCGCCATGGCGGACCCCAGCGCAAACGTGACCAGTACCACCACCTCGAAGTTGATGCCCATCAGCCGGGCCGTTTCGCCATCCTGGGCCACGGCACGAATGGCCATGCCAAAGCGCGTGCGGGTGATCAGCAGATGCACGCCGAGGATGATGGCCACGCCGGCGGCCAGCAGGATCAGGTTGTCCGCGCGGATGGACAACGCGCCGATGGTGAACTCGCCAGCGGGCAGCAGCGCGGGAAACGGCTTCGGGTTCGAGCCGTCCGGGTAGAACAGCCGGACCGCCTCACGCAGCACGGTGCCCAGCATCAGCGTGGCCAGCAGCGTGTTCAGCGGTGGCGCACGGCGCAGCGGCAGGATCAGGACGCGGGCGATGCCGGCGCCCAGCAGGCCGGTCACCGTCACCGCGCACACCACGATGGCCAGCAGCTGCAGCCACGGGGAATCCACGTGCATCGCCACCACGCCGGCTGATGCCGCCAGCCCGGCAAACGCACCCACCATCAGCACATCGCCATGAGAAAACTT
>NZ_JBYTAH010000166.1:0-1029 GCF_058787975.1 Cupriavidus sp. FW305-26 | reverse complement strand
CGCCTGCTGCTGCTCGACGAGCCTTCGGCGGGCATGACGCATGACGAGACCCATGAACTGATGGACGACATCCTGCAGGTGCGCGGCAAGCTGCAGGACCTGTCGGTGGTGCTGATCGAGCACGAAATGAACGTGATCGAGCGCATCACCGACCGCTGCATCGTGCTGAACTACGGCAAGAAGATTGCCGAGGGAACCTACGCCGAGATTACCGCCGATCCCGACGTGCAGACCGCCTATCTGGGGGAGGAAGCCGCATGAGCGACAGCACACTGCGCGTGGAAGGGCTGACCACGGGCTACGACAGGGTCAACGTCCTGCACGATGTCTCGATCGAGGTGCCGCCGGGCAAGATCACATGCATCCTTGGCGCCAACGGCGCCGGCAAGAGCACGCTGATCCGTTCGATCCTGGGCCTGACACCGCCGCGCCAGGGACGCATCCTGTGGGACGGCACGGACATCGCGGGCGAGAAGACCCACAACATCATCGCACGCGGCATCTCCTGCATTCCCGAAGGCCGCAAGGTGTTCCCGCGCATGACGGTGGCCGAAAACCTTGCGCTGGGCGCATTCCTTGAGGCGGACCCGGCCAGGGTGCGCGAGCGCATCGAGCGCGTGTACACGATCTTCCCCCGGCTGCGCGAGCGCGCGGGCCAGCTCGCCGGCACCATGTCCGGCGGCGAACAGGCGATGGTGTCGATCGGGCGCGGACTGATGGCGCAGCCGCGGCTGCTGGTCATCGACGAGCCGTCGCTGGGCCTGTCGCCGCTCTATGTGAAGGAAAACTTCAAGGTCATCCAGCAGATCAACGAACTGGGCATGACGGTGCTGCTGGTGGAACAGAACGCGCGCCAGACGCTGGCCATCTCACACCAGGGCTATGTGCTGACCCAGGGCCGTGTCGTGGCCCAGGGCACCGCGCAGGCGCTGCGCGAGAACGATGAGGTTCGCGCAGCCTATTTCGGCTGATCCGGAGAACATGCGATGGACGACTTCCTCGATCTTCCGGTCCGCACCCTGGCGGCGA
>NZ_JBYTAH010000165.1:0-1032 GCF_058787975.1 Cupriavidus sp. FW305-26 | reverse complement strand
GCGTGACACTGTTCGGCGTGGACGTGTCGTTCTACGCCAGCTATGCGCTGCTGAGCCTGCTGATCTGTGCGGGCACGTTTGCCGTGGTCAAGGCGCTGGAGCGCTCGTGGGTAGGCCTGGCGATGGACGTGGTGCGCACCGACGAGACCGCCGCCGCCGCGTTCGGCCTGCACATCGCCCGGTGGAAGGTGATTGCGTTCATGCTCGGCAACTTCTTTGCCGGCATCGCCGGCAGTGTCTACGGCATGGTCACTGCGTTCGTGGCGCCCAACAACTTCACCTTCGCCGACTCGCTGCTGATGCTGTCGATCGTGATCCTGGGCGGCCTCGGCAACGTGGTGGGCCTGGTGCCGGCGGCCATTATCGTGCTGGTGCTGCCCGAAAAGCTGCAGTTCATCCAGGAATACCGCTTCCTGTTCTACGCGGCGCTGGTGATCGCCATCCTGCTGTTCCGCCCGGACGGCCTGATGCCGCGCAAGACCCGCCTGTTCTTTCCCCGGGAGGATGCGCAATGAGCGACGCAATGATCCAGGTGCGCGACCTGACCATGCGCTTTGGCGGCCTGACCGCGCTGGACAACCTCCAGCTCGAGATCCGCCGTGGCGAGATCCTGGGCCTGCTGGGCCCCAACGGCTCCGGCAAGACCACGTTCTTCAACGTGCTGACGGGGCTGTACAAGGCAAGCGCCGGAACCATTACCTATGACGGCAACAACGTCATCGGCAAGACGCCACAGCAGATCTACCGCAGCGGCGTGGCGCGGACGTTCCAGCGTTCGCGCTTGTCGCTGCCGCTGACGGTGTTCGACAACATCGTGATCGGCGATTACCAGAACATGCGTCACGGGCTGGTCTTCAACCTGTTCCGGCGCAAGGCGTTCCGCGCCGAGTACGAACGCTACGTGGAGTCGGTGCGCGAGCTGCTGGGCATCTTCAGCCCGCCACTGGTGGCGCGGCTGTTCGAGCCGGTGGAAACGTTCACGATGATCGACCGCCGCCGCATCGAGGTGTGCCGGGCCCTGATGAGCCGCCC
>NZ_JBYTAH010000164.1:0-1044 GCF_058787975.1 Cupriavidus sp. FW305-26 | reverse complement strand
GTCGTCTGGACCAGATTGGCCACATCGATAACGGGAAGCCCGCTGGCGTGGGCCACCGACGAAACAAGAAAGGATGCCGCGACCGCGGCCTTGATGAACCACTTGTTCACTGGAACTTTCCTTAGACGGATCGCGCGAGCATTTCGCGCACGTAGTCTTGCTGCCAGTCGGGTGCACCCGACGCGTAGTGACGATCGAGAATCGATTGCGCGACACCATCCGAGCGCAGCATCGCTACCATCTCGTCGGAGAACGGGCTTTGCAGCATCCGGGTCTGGGAGCGCGTGATCCAGAGATAGTCACGATTCGGTACTGCGTCGGTGACCATCTGGATCTGGTCATCCGTCAGGCCGAACTTCTCCTTGTAGAGATCCTTGCTGGTATTGGCGTGGCTGTTCGGCAGGTAGATGAAGTTGCCGACGTTCTCCTTCAGGATCTCGAAGTCAGCGACCCGGGCCAGTTGTTTGAGCGACTGCGTGGCACCCCAGAGCGCAGCATTGAGCTTGCGGATGGTCACGATCCACATTTCGAATCGCTCGTAGAACCGCTTGTTCGTGAAGAAGAAGCCCAGCTCTTCCACCTCGATGATCGTGTATCGCGTGCCGAGGCTCTGGCTGATGCGATAGAACGCGTAGTCCATGAATAGCGCTCCGGCGCGCGGATAGTTCAGGAACAGATCCCCCATTTCGATGGACAGGTTGTCGCTGATCTCAAACGCATCCTCTGCATGGTCGAAGAAATGCCCGTACTGTCCGCCTTGCAGCCAGATCTGCAGACGTTCCCGCAAGCTGTCGTGCAGCAGCGTTGCGAGTCGGCCCAACGTCCAGCTCTCTCGCCCGTATCCGGCAAGGATTTTCACTGCCTCGAAGATGTCCTGGCGTTGCTGGGGCGAAAGCGTGAAGGAGTCGTCCTCAATGGCCAGCGTCACCCACTCGGAGACGTAGGTGAAGTTCATGGGGTCGGCCAGCAACGACAGCGGATTTACCCGAGTCGCAGCCTCGAACTTGCCGGTGATGTCGATGAACTTCCCGCCACTCAGGAGCG
>NZ_JBYTAH010000163.1:0-1256 GCF_058787975.1 Cupriavidus sp. FW305-26 | reverse complement strand
CACAACAAGAATCAGGAAGGTGGAGGTTGGCCCCACGCGATTGTATGGCCCAGCTCGGCTGCTGGGAAGGCTATCGCCTGCGCGATAGCTGGGAAGAGACCCGTAATGGGCAGCGTATTTGCGTCATCCGGCTAGAACCTAAGGCGCGCCGCAGGCGGTGCTGCGATGGCTGTGGTCGAGGCGTTAGCAGTATCCACGACCGGGTCGAGCGGCGCGTGCGGGATCTGCCAGTGTTCGATATTCCGGTGGAGCTGGTCGTGCCGCGACTTCGTCTGGCTTGTCGGAAATGTGGCCCGAAGCTGGAGCGCCTGGACTGGCTCGCGCCCTATGCGCGGGTTACAACGAGGCTAGCCGCCAGCGTAGCGCGACTGTGCAAGGTCATGTCGTTGCGCCATGTCGCTAGCTTCTACCGATTGGCCTGGACTACGGTCAAGCGCATCGATCTGCGCCATCTGGAGCGGGAACTGGAGCCGGTCGATCTGAGTGGCGTCACGGTGATCGCGATGGACGAGTTTGCGATCCAGAAGGGCCATCGCTATGCCACGGTCATCGTCGAGCCTTCGAGCAAGCGGGTACTCTGGGTTGGGCGCGGGCGCTCGCGAGAGGAGATCCGGCCCTTCTTCAAGCTGCTTGGCCCTGAAGGCTGTGCCCGGCTGCGCGCCGCGGTGATGGACATGAATACCGCCTACGACCGGGAAGTGCGGATGCACTGCCCGAAAGCGGAGGTCATCTATGACCTGTTTCATGTGGTGGCCAAGTATGGCCGTGAAGTCATCGACCGGGTCAGGGTGGATGAGGCCAATCGGCTGCGCGGCGACCGGGCCGCCCGCAAGGTGGTGAAATCCTCTCGCTGGTTGCTGCTGCGCAATCGAGAGAACGTCACCCGGGAGGCCGATCAGATCCGGCTTGATGAAATACTGGCTGCCAACCAGGCGCTGATGACCGTCTACGTGCTCAAGGACGACCTCAAGACGCTTTGGGCATATCGCCATCCCGGCTACGCCCGACGCTTCTGGCAAGAGTGGTACGAGCGGGCCATGGACAGCGGCATCGCCCCACTATGCCTGTTCGCCAAACGGCTCAAACCATATCTGCCAGGCATCTTGGCTCACAGCCGCTGGCCGCTGGGAACCAATCTGGTGGAAGGCATCAATAACCGGATCAAGGTGATCAAACGCATGGCCTATGGCTTCCGTGATGACCACTACTTCTTCTTGAAGATCCGGGCGGCCTTCCCCGGAAATCGGTGAAGAACC
>NZ_JBYTAH010000162.1:0-1314 GCF_058787975.1 Cupriavidus sp. FW305-26 | reverse complement strand
TGGGGTTACCCCGTTTTCTCGGACAGATCTGCATTGGATTTTATGTCTATGGGTTTTCTCCTTGTGATGGGGCGGTGTAGGCCCGGTGTAGCGACGGATTCCTAACCCCGACAGGTAGCTTTTCAAACTCCTGCGGCGAGCGATAGCCCAAGGCACTGTGCAGGCGGTGCGAGTTGTACCAGCCCTCGATCCAGGTGAACAATGACCGCCGGGCGTCGTCGTGGGTGGCGAAGTGCGAGCGGTTCAGCAGTTCGCACTCGAGCGTGGCAAAGAAGGCCTCACACATGGCGTTGTCGTAGGCATCGCCCACCGAGCCCATCGAGGGGCGCACGCCCGCATCCCGACAGCGTTGGCCAAAGGCCACTGACGTGTATTGGCACCCCTGGTCGGAATGGTGGATCACCGAAGTGGGATGTCGCTGCTCCAGCGCCATGTCCAGGGCCTGCAACATCAGCGCGGTGCGCAGGTGGTTGCCCATAGCCCAGCCCACGATGCGTCGGCTGTACACGTCGAGTACGACAGCCAGATAGTAGAAGCCGGCCTTGGTCGGAATGTACGTTGCATCGGCAACCCACAGCTGGTTGGGTGCCTCAGCACGGAAGTGCCGCTGCACCAGATCGGCAGCGGGTCTGGCCCGCGCTGCGCGGTGCGTCGTGCAGATGAAGTGTGGCCGGCATGCCCCGCGCAGCCCGGCCTCACGCATCAGTCTCGCCACGCGCTTGCGCCCCGCCCGGATGCCCTGACGCAGCAGCGCCGCGTGTACGCGGGGCACGCCATAGCTGCCGCTGGAGCGGGAGTGAATCGCGCGGATCTGCACCAGCAGCAGCTGGTCGCGCACGACACGGGGGCTCGGGCTGCGCCCGTTCCACGCATGGAAGCCACTGCGCGAGACCTTGAGTAGTCTGGCCATGGTGGACAGCGGATAACGAGCCTGGTTCGCCTTCATGAATTCGTACCCTTGTCGGGCAGCGAGTCGGTCTCCCGGGCGAACCAGGCCGCGGCTTTTGCCAGTATCTCCCTCTCCATTTTGAGCTGCCGGTTCTCTCGGCGTAGCCGTGTGAGCTCCTGGCGCTCGGCAGTGGTCAGTCCGTCATGACGTGTGCCTGCGTCACGTTCGGCCTGGGCGACCCAGCTGTAAATGGTCTGGGCCGTGGGTTCGAACTCTTTGGCCAGATCCTCCGGACGACGACCTGCATGGACCAGATCAACCATTTGCTGCCGGAAGGCCGCGGCATACGGCATGTGATGTTTAGCCATGATGAGCACCTCCTTTGGTTCAAGATAGGTGCTGTCCGAAAAAGCGGGTCATCTCCA
>NZ_JBYTAH010000160.1:0-1354 GCF_058787975.1 Cupriavidus sp. FW305-26 | reverse complement strand
AGCTTCTTCAGGAAGTCGCGATACTTGTCGACTGTTGATTCTGCGATCCCGGCCTGCACCAGGTCCTTCTTTCGCGGAATCGATCCCTCCGGCTTCGCCGCAGTCTGCGTGTGTAGCAGATGTAGCTCATGCAAGCCAATTCCGGCGAAACCTAGCAGGGCATCGACGCCAGAGGCCTTGTACTTCTGAATCAGTTCCAGCAGGTCCCCCATCAACGCTGCCTCCGGGCGATCGAGGATAGAGCGGCCGGCTGCCCGGTAGTACTTGACGCCGTGCGAGCGGCAGACGGCCTCCAATGGATCGAGAATGCGGTTCGTCCGCGCCAGCACGGCCGCCGTTTTGCCAGCCCGCAAAACCGGTGTCAGCGCTTCAACAGCTGAAACCGCTTCCTTGTACTCGTCCTCCAAACGCTTGAACTCGATGGCGCCGCCTGGCCCGCGATGGGCTACCAGCTCCTTCAGGATACGGTCCTTATTGTTTCGAATGACACGATCCGCGATGTCCAGGATCTCGGCATGTGAGCGGTAGTTCTTCCCGAGGATGACGGACCGCGCGTCGAACTCTTTGATGAATGCTTCCATGCCCCGAAATCCGAGCGCACTTCGAAATCCGTAGATCGACTGATCATCGTCCCCGACCACCGTCACGATCGAACCGGCAGCCGCGTGCAGCGCCGTCCAGCGTGATTGCAAGCTGTCGCAATCCTGGTACTCATCGACAAGCAGGTACGTCATACGGTAGGGCGCAATTGTTCCGCTTTGCATCCCAGCTACAGCCAACCGCAGCATGTCCTGAAAGTCGATCTTGCCGTTCCGGGCCAGGGCACTCTGGTAGGCCTCATACAACTGAGCCTCCGCGGTTCCTGAAGGCGGGTCGGACAGTTGCATCTTGGCGCGCTCAATCGCGGCGATCGCGTCCTCGACCTTCCCATCAAATCCCCCTTCCTGCAGGATCTGCCCGACGATAGCGAACCGAACGCCGTCGTGAACGATATCGATGAGCTTGCCGGTTCCGGTTCCCTTCCCGAGTTGCTTATAGGCCAGCGAATGGAAGGTGCCCGCGAGCAGTCGCTTCTTGGCATCGGCGCCGGCTAGCCCCAGGATACGGTCACGCAATTCGATCGCGGCGTCCTTGCTGAACGTTACCGCGCCCACCGTCACGTCTGGGTTGGCGAGCAGCACGGCTGCCTTCGCCGCAATCGTCGCCGTCTTTCCGGCGCCTGGCACGGCCACGGCGACGCAGTGCTGACGCAGGTCGACCACCTCGCGCTGGGCCGGGTTCAGTCCTTCCAATACCTTTTCGAGCGACATGGCGATCGCAGTGTGGCAGTAAGTGGCACTTGGTGCCGGTTCAA
>NZ_JBYTAH010000159.1:0-1430 GCF_058787975.1 Cupriavidus sp. FW305-26 | reverse complement strand
GAGATATGCTCGGAAGTGGTGTACGGGGGATTGAGGTGGGAGATTGAAGGCGGTGGAGGTTTCAGCTGAGAATCTGATTGTCGAAGTCGGAAACCAGCAAACAACAAACCATCCACCATGAGCAAGTTTACGGAAAAAGAGGTCGTCGGTCTATCGGAAGTCGGTCTGGGGCTGGACGAATTGGTCCGGCACGGAGCGCGGCAGGTGATTCAGCAAGCAATCGAAGCGGAGCTGTCGGCGCTGCTGGAGCGGTTCGCGAACGTCAAGACATTGCACGGCCAGCGTGCCGTGGTACGCAATGGCTATTTGCCGGAGCGCGAGGTGTTGACGGCGGCCGGGCCAATTGCGGTAAAGGTTCCGAAGGTTCGCGATCGGTCAGGATCAGGCGTGAAGTTCAATTCATCGATTGTGCCGCCGTATGTGAGGAAGTCGCCGCGCGTGAGTGCCGCGCTGCCGTGGCTGTATTTGAAAGGCATTTCGACGGGCGACATGAGCGAGGCGCTGGGTGTGCTGCTGGGCGAGGATGCCAAAGGCTTGTCGGCCAATGTGGTGAGCCGCCTGAAGGCGCAGTGGGCTGAGGAGCATGCGAGCTGGAGCCGGCGCGAGCTGTCGACATCGCGCTACGTGTACTGGTGGGTCGACGGCATTCACACCGGCCTGCGCAGCGAGAACTCGGACGGCCAATGCCTGCTCGTGATCATTGGCGTGACGCCGGAGGGCAGGAAGGAGCGTGTGGCGATCGGCGACGGGTACCGCGAGTCGAAGGCGTCATGGCAGGAGTTGCTGCTCGACCTGAAGGCCCGTGGCCTGCAGGCTGGTCCGCTGCTCGCAGTCGGCGATGGCGCGATGGGTTTCTGGGCCGCGTTGGAGGAAGTGTTTCCTGCGACGCGCGGCCAGCGCTGCTGGTTCCACAAGATGGGCAACGTGCTGAATGCCCTGCCGAAGTCGCAACAGGGCCGCGCGAAGGCGGATCTGCAGGCGATCTGGATGGCTGCCACGCGCGCCGACGCCTATGCCGCGTTCGATCGTTTCGTGGCGATCTATGGCGCCAAATATCCGAAGGCGACGGAAACGTTGAAGAAGGATCGAGAAAGCTTGCTGGCTTTCTACGACTTCCCGGCCGAGCACTGGCAGCATTTGCGCACGACCAACGCGATCGAGTCGACGTTCGCGACCGTGCGCCACCGTACCACGCGTACGCGCAACTGCGTGTCGCGACCCACCTTCCTGGGTCTGGCATTCAAGCTGATCGAGGAAGCCGAGAAAACCTGGCGCCGTATCAACGGCCCCGAACAGATCAAGCTGTTGCTGGAAGGAATTCCCTTCAAAGACGGCGAGCCGGTGCAAGACGATCGACCGGTTCAGCAGAAACTCGCCGCTTGACGTCGCCGACCATCAAGCTGCCCGTACACCACTCTTGACGTTATCTC
>NZ_JBYTAH010000158.1:0-1458 GCF_058787975.1 Cupriavidus sp. FW305-26 | reverse complement strand
GTGAACGGCGCCTGCAGGCAGATAAAGAACAGCATCTGCGCCAGCGCCAGCGTGATCATCGAGAAGTAGATGCCCTGTCGGCGGATGGCCAGCGAGCCCACCACGTAGCCGATCAGAGCGCCCGCACCGGTACCCAGGATCAGGCCGATTTCCGGGGTCACGCCCCAGACCTTCATGGCATGGCCGGCGGCGTAGCCAGCGCCGCCGAAGAAGGCCGCATGGCCGAACGACAGCAGCCCGGTATAGCCGATCAGCAGGTTGAAGGCACACGCAAACAGCGCAAAGCACATCACCTTGAGCACGAACACCGGATACGCACCGGCCAGCGGCGCGGCCAGTAGGCACGCCAGCACCACGCCGTACATCACCTGCTTTGGCAGGCGCCCCGCCGCCTGCTGCTGCCGCATGCCGATTGCGGCGATAGATTGTCCGCTCATCACTTCTCCTTTCCGAACAGCCCTGCCGGGCGCAACAACAGCACCACCACCATGATGACGAAGACAACAGTGGAAGATGCTTCCGGGTACAACACCTTGGCCAGCCCCTCGATCACGCCCAGCCCCAGGCCGGTCAGGATCGCGCCCATGATCGAGCCCATGCCGCCGATCACCACCACCGCGAACACGACGATGATCAGGTTCTGCCCCATCAGCGGCGATACCTGCATGACGGGCGCCGCCAGCACCCCGGCAAACGCGGCCAGCGCCACGCCGAAGCCATAGGTCAGCGTCACCATCCGCGGCACGTTGACGCCGAACGCCTCGACCACCTTGGCGTTCTCGGTGCCGGCGCGCAGGTAGGCGCCCAGCCTGGTCTTCTCGATCACGTACCACGTCGACAGGCAGACCGCCAGCGATGCCCCGACCACCCACACGCGGTAGTTGGGCAAGCGCATGAAGCCGAGGTCGGAGGCGCCCTGCAGCGCCTCGGGCGGTGCATAGGGCAGCCCGGACACGCCATAGACCGAGCGGAAGATGCCTTCGATCACCAGCGTGATGCCTAGCGTCAGCAGCAGGCCGTAGATATGGTCGAGCTTGTAGATCCAGCGCAGCATGGTCTTCTCGATCCCCACGCCCAGCGCGGCAACCACCAGCGGCGACAACAGCAGCATCACCCAGTAGCTGAGGCCGGCATAGGCCATGCCGGCCCACGCCAGCACCGCACCCAGCATGAAGAGCGCGCCGTGCGCAAAGTTGATGACATTCAGCAGCCCGAAGATGACCGCCAGCCCCAGGCTCAGCATGGCGTAGAAGGCGCCGTTGACGAGCCCGAGCAACAACTGCGACAGCAGCGCCGGGAGCGGGATTTCAAACAGATTCATGAGTCGCTCCTTATACGCCCAGCAGTTCATGCAGCACCGGCATCCTGGCCTGCAGCTCACTGGCCGCGAAGCGCTCGACGATGCTGCCGTGCTCCATCACGTAGAAGCGGTCAGCCAGCGGCGCGGCAAAGCGGAAG
>NZ_JBYTAH010000157.1:0-1490 GCF_058787975.1 Cupriavidus sp. FW305-26 | reverse complement strand
CATGCGGTTATACACAACTGTCCCCATCGTCGACGGATCGTAACCCTCGCAAAGTCTTCGCAGCGACATGAACTTCTTTCAGGCCAAGCCAAATCGTCTTCACGCCGGGCTCGCCATCGCTCTTGCGGCCGAGGAAGCCGCCAAGGCGTGCAATCAGGCGAAGCACCTCATTCAGCGTGGGCTTGGCAGGCTGTTTGACACGGGTCAGCAGGTAGGCGCCGCGTATTTCATCCGGGTCGAAGAACAAGTCGGCGTCCAGATCCGGGCAAGTGCGTCCGAGTCGCATCAGATGCGCTATGCGCCAAGCGACCACCATGAACAGTGCCAAAGCGCGCTCAAGGCGCTCTATCGCCGACAACTGGAGCGCTTCAACGCGACAGGCGTTCTTCAGGATGTTGAACAGCGTCTCTATCTCCCAGCGCGCGCGGTACCAGTCAATAAGCTCAACCGCATCGTCCAGGCTGGCTGCGCTGCGATTTGTCAGGAGGCGCCACTCGATTGGCTTGACGCCGGCAGGCGCATCAAACTCACATGCAACGATGCTCGTCGCCGCGACCGTCTTGCCCTTACCTGCTGGCAGATCAACCCGTTGCACCCAGAGTTGCTGACGCACGGTGCGGGCCTTGATGCCATGGCGCGACCCCATCGTGAAAGCGATCTCGCCAATGGGCTTGCCGCTGATGGTGCGCTGCCAGAGCTTCTCACCATCCGGCAGGCAGCGATTGTGGGTCGCACGTATGAGCCAGTCAGCAGGCGTACCGAGTTCTTGGGCATGCAGCATCAATGCCATCAAGTCGGCTTCGCGGTCGGCAACGTAGACCAAGCGCGTGCTGGGCAGCTCCAGGGCCATTTCAGCAATGCGCTCGTAACCTTCAATCCAACGCAAGCTTTCCTTTGGCCCGCCGCGTTTGCCGAATTTATCCCGCTTCTCGCGCGCCCACATCCATGCGTCCAGCACACCAAGCGGTTCGCGTTGCGGCGTGACGGCGTAGGTCGGATGGAGATACATACCCCGCTGCGCCTCATAGCTCAGCGGCCCCAGACCGATCGCCCCTTGACCGTTAAAATCAAGTTCCGTTGTATCCTGAAGGCACAGCACGACTGGCTCAGCCCCCATTCTCTGCTGGGTCTGCTGCCAGTGCGGCGCCAGAATATCGCGCCAGTCAACGCTGTCGTTGCCAAAGAAGCGATACGCTCCCATGGTCTCGCTCCAGCCGTGGCACGCCTTCGGTACGCTGGCCATCGGATCGGCCGCAAATCGCTCCATCAACATTCTCGCTCGCCTGTCGAGACGCGCATCACCGAGATCCAGGTGGGCAAACTCAGTCGCTGCCCAGTGTGTCGATTCAATCGTCAACGCGTCACCCAAAATGCGACAGTAAACGCGAGACTCAGGGAGTTTACAAGTACCGCTTCAAGTCGTTGAAAGTAAACGCCTTTCCTGGGCGCTCTGGTCGCTTGGGAAGGTCAAAGATGTGTAAAACCGCATG
>NZ_JBYTAH010000156.1:0-1508 GCF_058787975.1 Cupriavidus sp. FW305-26 | reverse complement strand
TTCTGGGCGCGCCACGCGCGCGAGCTGCTGCACTGGACCAAGCCCTTCACCAAGGTGCTGGACCAAAGCAACGCACCGTTCTACAAGTGGTTCGAAGACGGCGAGCTCAACGCCTCTTACAACTGCCTGGACCGCAATCTGCAGAACGGCAATGCGGACAAGGTCGCGATCGTGTTCGAGGCCGACGACGGCAGCGTGACGCGCGTCACCTACCGCGAGCTGCATGGCAAGGTGTGCCGCTTTGCCAACGGCCTGAAGGCGCTCGGCATCAGGAAGGGCGACCGCGTGGTGATCTACATGCCGATGTCGGTCGAAGGCGTGGTCGCGATGCAGGCCTGCGCACGCCTGGGCGCCACGCACTCGGTGGTGTTCGGCGGCTTCTCGGCCAAGTCGCTGCAGGAGCGGCTGGTCGACGTGGGCGCGGTGGCGCTGATCACCGCCGACGAGCAGATGCGCGGCGGCAAGGCGCTGCCGCTCAAGGCCATCGCCGATGACGCGCTGGCGCTGGGCGGCTGCGAGGCCGTCAGGAACGTGATCGTCTACCGCCGCACCGGCGGCAAGGTTGCCTGGACCGAAGGCCGCGACCGCTGGATGGAAGATGTCAGCGCCGGCCAGCCGGATACCTGCGAAGCCGAGCCGGTGAGCGCCGAGCACCCGCTGTTCGTGCTCTACACCTCCGGCTCCACCGGCAAGCCCAAGGGCGTGCAGCACAGCACCGGCGGCTACCTGCTGTGGGCGCTGATGACAATGAAGTGGACCTTCGACATCAAGCCCGACGACCTGTTCTGGTGTACCGCGGACATCGGCTGGGTCACCGGCCACACCTATATTGCCTACGGCCCGCTGGCCGCGGGCGCCACCCAGGTGGTGTTCGAAGGCGTGCCGACCTACCCCAACGCCGGCCGCTTCTGGGACATGATCGCGCGCCACAAGGTCAGCATCTTCTACACCGCGCCGACCGCGATCCGCTCGCTGATCAAGGCCGCCGAGGCCGACGAGAAGATCCACCCGAAACAGTACGACCTGTCCAGCCTGCGCCTGCTCGGCACCGTGGGCGAGCCGATCAACCCCGAAGCCTGGATGTGGTACTACAAGAACATCGGCAACGAGCGCTGCCCGATCGTCGACACCTTCTGGCAGACCGAGACCGGCGGCCACATGATCACGCCGCTGCCGGGCGCGACGCCGCTGGTGCCGGGTTCGTGCACGCTGCCGCTGCCGGGCATCATGGCCGCCATCGTCGACGAGACCGGCCATGACGTGCCCAACGGCAACGGCGGCATCCTGGTGGTCAAGCGTCCGTGGCCGGCCATGATCCGCACCATCTGGGGCGATCCGGAGCGCTTCAGGAAGAGCTACTTCCCCGAAGAGCTCGGCGGCAAGCTCTACCTGGCCGGCGACGGCTCGATCCGCGACAAGGACACCGGCTACTTCACCATCATGGGCCGCATCGACGACGTGCTGAACGTGTCGGGCCACCGCATGGGGACGATGGAGATCGAGTCCGC
>NZ_JBYTAH010000155.1:0-1598 GCF_058787975.1 Cupriavidus sp. FW305-26 | reverse complement strand
GGGGGTGCGGATGAATTCTTGGACTGAGTTAAGTTGCGATTCCAAGGTGGCGCCGGTATTCGACCGGACTCATGCCGCGCAGCGACAATTTGATGCGCCGCTCGTTGTACCACTGGATGTAAGAGTTTAGCTCGTGCATGAATCCTTCTACCGTCGTGCCAGCCCAGTTGCGACAGTAGTACATCTCATTTTTCAGGCGACCGAAGAAGCCTTCGCAGGCTGCGTTGTCAGGTGAGCAGCCCTTTCGCGACATGGAACGGATGAGACCAGCCGCCTTGATGCGCTGCAGCCATCCCGGCCAACGATAGTGCGAGCCCCTATCACTGTGTACTACGGGGCTGTCGCCATCGGTGAGCGTGGTGATGGCGCCGTCGAGCATGCTATTGACCAATTGTGCGTCAGGCCTCGTGCCGATAGACCAACTTACAACCTTGCCGTCAAAGCAATCGATCATGGGCGATAGATACACCTTGCCAGCTGGAAGCTGGAATTCGGTGATGTCTGTCAGCCATTTTTGATTTGGCGCCTGCGAATGGAAATCCCTAGCAATCAGGTTCTCGGGGGCAGCGCCAATCTCCCCGCTGTAGGAACTGTACCGACGACGAGGCCGACGGACAGTAAGCTGCTCCTCCGCCATCAATTTGCGCACGACCTTTTCGGAGATCCGAATATCTCGCTGACGCAGCATCGCGTGGATACGACGGTACCCATAGCAGCGATGGTTGCTGTCAAAGATCTCGACCATGGCCTTACGTACATCGCCGTACTTATCGCGCAGCCTCAAGCCTGTCTTGTGATAGAAGTAGCTACTGCGCGCAAGCCCGACGACGCGAAGAAGCTCAGGCAACGGATACGTAGCTTTCAAGGCATCAACCACCTGTGTCTTCTCCCTGTTTGTCAGGGTCAGGGAGTTGATGCCTTGGTCTTTTTTTATTAGATCGCCCGCCTGCGCCAGGATGTCGCGCTCAAGTTGCAGCTGGCGTACCTGCTGTTCGAGCTGCGCGATTCTTTCCAGCAACGCTGCATGCTCGTCTTCAGGCGAGGCCAATTTACGTTTGCGCATAGATCGATATGCCTCGTCTCCGAGCAGTTGATCTTTCCACTTGTACAGCATCGGTCGGCTTACTCCAACCTTTTTCGCTACTTCCTCCGCTGAGCCCCGGCGGGCGCAAAGGTCAGTGACTGCCTGACGTCTCTGCTCGGACGCAAACGGCGCACTGGTGTTTGTGCTCGTGACCATGCGACGCGAGCCAGGGCGCAGCTCCTCAATCCAGCGGGCCAGCATTTCGGTGCTGGGATACCCGAGGGCTCTGCGGGTACCAACTAGAGAGCAGCCATGACCGAAGTAGTGATCCACCGCCACGCTTTTTTGCTCCAGCGTGTATCGATGCCTTGGACGGCGGTGCTCGGGCAGGTCCCCCAGTGCCTGGTAAAGGTTGACCCACCGCTTCAGGTTCTTACCCGACGGATAGCCCAGCTCACGAACGACCGTTGCCGTCTTTCCTCCATACTTTAAATACAGCTTGACCGCCCTGATGCGATCCTCGTACGAATACATGAACTACCTCCAAGTAGTCCAAGAATTCATCCGCACCCCC
>NZ_JBYTAH010000154.1:0-1666 GCF_058787975.1 Cupriavidus sp. FW305-26 | reverse complement strand
GGCATGTGATGTTTAGCCATGATGAGCACCTCCTTTGGTTCAAGATAGGTGCTGTCCGAAAAAGCGGGTCATCTCCACGGTAGATACTATTGCTCAAGCAACACAACGTCGCGAATCGATTCGAACTCACACACCAGCGGTCTACTTCATGACTTCATATTTCCAGCCATGGTAGCTGTATAGGTACTCGCCACCGCCTTCGCGGTCGGTAAGCTTTGCCATAAGGCGAAACCGGGTCCCCACTGGATAGTCGCGCGACAGGGCCTTCGAGCATTCAACGTGCATATCCTGCGAGTACTTTTCACCGAGAACTGGCCGGATATGGATTGGCCCATGTCGGCCGTTCAAGCTTTCGGGGCGATAACTTTCGACGATCACATAGTCGTAGGCGTTGTCTTGCGCCATATAGGCTCCCCTTAATAGGTACTCTCAGACGTGCTTGTGCTGCGGCGAACCCCCAACCGATTTGCACGTCGTCACGCATGCATCATGGAACTTACAACGAGGATGATCGAAGCGGCGTACGCCTGCGGCGACGCTCCTTGTGTTTTTGAGTTGGGCTGCGAGTAGCGCCCACTACTGTTCTCTGCCGGACTCGCGTGCCTTGTGATCCAGTTCGTCTAGCACTGCCAGCGAGGCTGCCTTTATTTGCGCCAGTCGTTTTGCTTGGCGGGGTGTCAGCCCAGCGAGCGTCTACTGTGCGCTGATCGTTGCGGCGGCCTCCTTGGCGGCTCGCTTCTCGGCTCGCTTCTCGGCCCGCTCGACGTTGCCAGCCGCCCTCGCGGCATCCCGCGCCGCCTTCATCGCAGCCTTCTTCTCCTTCCGAGCCGCAGCCTCGGCTGCGCACTGCATGGCCTCCTGGGCCTTACGTGCTTTTCGTTCTGCTGTACTTGACATGGTTGTTTAGCGTAAAGAACGGGTTATACCTGCCCAACGGAGAGTTACTATTGACGCCGGCACAAGCATCCTCATTGGCGACAATGAGGCCGGGAAGAGCACGCTACCATAATCGAATCGCGAAGCTTGTAGATGTTAAAAAGTGTGTGCCGGAGATAGTTGGTCGAGTCGACCGACACTTTGATCGGGTGACGCCCCGCTGCCGGCGGACCTGATGGCGGAATTCGAAGGTCAGTAATACAAGGATCCTCGGATTTTCGTCGCGCCCCGTGTCACAGTAGGCGTGCTATTGCTCAAGCGACACAACGTCGCGAATCGACTCGAACTCACGCACCAGATCAGGCTGGTGCTGACGCAAATACGCCAATACCGGCTCGCATTCCAGCAAATTCACGAGATAGCCCTTGGCCAGTACGAGATTTAGCACATCCTGACCGTAGGTCTGTTCTACGATCTTGTACTGCTCCTGCAGATTGCTCATCTCTCGCTCCATTCTCGCCATCTGTTCCTGACTCACACCTGTGAGCTTGGCCGGCTTCTTACCGTCGACCAGGCGCGATGCCGGTGTGGCGACGAGCAGAGCCTCGGCGTAGGCGACTGTAACGTTGTTCGCTGCGATCATTAGTTCCACGCATTCGATCTGTCGGGTCGGTTTCATCTTTCGAATCGCCCGAGCAACCTCGGGAGAAAACGTAAGCGGTCTTTTGAGGGCGTCCCTTGCGGCCGCCGGCGGTATCCGCTAGGCGTCTGAGGACTTGAGCGTCCAGGG
>NZ_JBYTAH010000153.1:0-1953 GCF_058787975.1 Cupriavidus sp. FW305-26 | reverse complement strand
GGAATAAGAGCCTGGCGATGACCTACTTTCACACGGGAATCCGCACTATCATCGGCGCGGAGCTGTTTCACGGACCTGTTCGGGATGGGAAGGGGTGGTTCCAGCTCGCTATGGTCACCAGGCATGAGGGGTTGCAGCGCTGAGGTTGAGGTCAACGCTGCGAATAGGGATGTAGTTGGGGTTGTGCGTGTCAACTGTTTCGGCACAGTCGCGATTCACACACCAGGCAAAACACACTGGTTATAGGATCAAGCCTTACGGGCAATTAGTACTGGTTAGCTTAACGCATTACTGCGCTTCCACACCCAGCCTATCAACGTCCTGGTCTCGAACGACCCTTCAAGGCGGTCAAGCCGCCAGGGAATCCTCATCTTCAGGCGAGTTTCCCGCTTAGATGCTTTCAGCGGTTATCTCTTCCGTACATAGCTACCCTGCGATGCCTCTGGCGAGACAACAGGTACACCAGCGGTACGTCCACTCCGGTCCTCTCGTACTAGGAGCAGCCCCCGTCAAGATTCCAACGCCCACGGCAGATAGGGACCAAACTGTCTCACGACGTTTTAAACCCAGCTCACGTACCTCTTTAAATGGCGAACAGCCATACCCTTGGGACCGGCTACAGCCCCAGGATGAGATGAGCCGACATCGAGGTGCCAAACACCGCCGTCGATATGAACTCTTGGGCGGTATCAGCCTGTTATCCCCAGAGTACCTTTTATCCGTTGAGCGATGGCCCTTCCATTCAGAACCACCGGATCACTATGTCCTGCTTTCGCACCTGCTCGACTTGTCGGTCTCGCAGTTAAGCACGCTTTTGCCATTGCACTTTAGGTACGATGTCCGACCGTACCAAGCGTACCTTCGAACTCCTCCGTTACACTTTGGGAGGAGACCGCCCCAGTCAAACTGCCTACCATGCACTGTCCCCGACCCGGATTCACGGGTCAAGGTTAGAACCTCAAACAAACCAGGGTGGTATTTCAAGGACGGCTCCACGTGAACTAGCGTCCACGCTTCAAAGCCTCCCACCTATCCTACACAGATCGGTTCAAAGTCCAATGCAAAGCTACAGTAAAGGTTCATGGGGTCTTTCCGTCTAGCCGCGGGGAGATTGCATCATCACAAACACTTCAACTTCGCTGAGTCTCGGGAGGAGACAGTGTGGCCATCGTTACGCCATTCGTGCAGGTCGGAACTTACCCGACAAGGAATTTCGCTACCTTAGGACCGTTATAGTTACGGCCGCCGTTTACCGGGACTTCAATCAAGAGCTTGCACCCCATCATTTAATCTTCCGGCACCGGGCAGGCGTCACACCCTATACGTCCACTTTCGTGTTTGCAGAGTGCTGTGTTTTTATTAAACAGTCGCAGCCACCATTTTATTGCAACCCCTTCACCCTTCTGGCGCAGGCCAGTCAAGCTACCAGGGCGTACCTTATCCCGAAGTTACGGTACCAATTTGCCGAGTTCCTTCTCCCGAGTTCTCTCAAGCGCCTTAGAATACTCATCTCGCCCACCTGTGTCGGTTTGCGGTACGGTCTCGTATGACTGAAGCTTAGAGGCTTTTCTTGGAACCACTTCCAATTGCTTCGCAGCACTAGGCCGCTCGCCCCACATCCTTGAATCCCGCGCCCGGATTTGCCTGAGCGCCTTCTCCAATGCAGGGACCGGGACTTCCAACACCCGGACAACCTTCCGCGATCCGTCCCCCCATCGCATCATACGACGGTGCAGGAATATTAACCTGCTTCCCATCAGCTACGCATCTCTGCCTCGCCTTAGGGGCCGACTCACCCTACGCCGATGAACGTTGCGTAGGAAACCTTGGGCTTACGGCGAGGGGGCCTTTCACCCCCTTTATCGCTACTCATGTCAGCATTCGCACTTCTGATACCTCCAGCATCCTTTACAAGACACCTTCACAGGCTTACAGAACGCTCTCCTACCACGC
>NZ_JBYTAH010000152.1:0-2516 GCF_058787975.1 Cupriavidus sp. FW305-26 | reverse complement strand
CTTATTGATTTACAAGGAAATTTGTAATCATCAGGTGGCGGGTTCGAGTCCTGCAGCCGGCACCAGAATTTGAAAACGGGCTACGCAAGATTGCGTAGCCCGTTTTGTTTTTGTGGCAAGGGCGCACAGCCGCCTCAATGCCGAGCTGATTTCCAAGACCGAGTTCAAGGCGCGCGCCCTCGAGTATTTCCGCCAGAATCGAAGCCTCGGGCGAGCCGGTCATTGTCACCGGACCACGGCAAGCCCACACTTGAAGTGCGTCCCTATCGCGGGCTGGAGCGCGACCCCCTTCAGGTATTTACGCGGCACCGTGGTGCGCTACGACGCGCCGACGGAGCCAGTGGACGTTGAGTGGGAGGCCGAGCGGTGATCGTGCTGGATAAGCGTGCCTTATTCCCTTACTGCACCCAGCGCAGCACTCAGCTTTCCAGCAAACCGCGACCCATCCCCAAACGTCATCACCAACTGCCGCGTAGCCCGCGTCATCGCCACATACATCAGCCGCGCTTCGTCTTCATCCGCCTCATCGTGCTTATGCGGCATCCCCGTGGCCGGAATGCACACCAGCGGAAACTCAAGCCCCTTGCTGCTATGCATCGTGATTACCTTGACGCTGTCCGCGCCGGGCGTAAATCGCTTGGTGATTTGGGGACATTCGAACGGAATGCCCTTGCGCGTCAGCGCGCTGGTGACGTGTCCGACCGTGTCCCAATGGCGATAGAGCACCGCCATTTCTGACCAGGGCGTACCAGCCCGGTTCTCGTCAGTCAGGATCTGCGCAATGCGCTCAGCTTCCGCCTCTACGTTTGGCAATTCGATCAGCAGCGGTTTGTTGCCGCGGCGCCCGGCACCGACAGGTTGCACGGTAGGCGCTTCGTCTTCGGTTGCCTCGGTCGGCCGCAGCAACTCATCCGCAAAGCTGCGCGCGACAGCCAGAATCTCCTGCGTATTGCGGTAGTTCAGCTTGAGGATGGTCGTACGGCCTCGGGCCTGGATGCCCACGCTGGCAAAGGTCATCCCGCGTTTCCTGGCGCCGCCATAAATGGACTGCGCATCGTCGTAGAGCACCAACAGGGAATTGCTCTCCGGATTCACCATCTGCACGACCAGCTTAAACCACTCCGGCCGGAAGTCATGCCCCTCATCGATCAGCACGGCGTCGTACTGGCCGGCCGGGATCGCTTTCCGGTCCACGCCCTGGATGACCCGATTCACCATTTCCTCAAACAGCGCATCACTGGGGCGGCCCTTGGGGCGGTCAATGTTGTAAGTCTCCAACTGCCGCGAGCACCACGCGTGGAAGTTATAGACGTGGACCTTTTCTTCGATGCCTTTCTCGATCATCGTCGCCGCCAGCTTGGCGGCGAGGGTCTTGTTGTAGCAAAGCACGAGCACTGGCCGTGTGACGATCTTTGCCAGATGCTCAGCCCGGTAGCCGAGGATCATCGTCTTGCCAGAGCCGGCGACGCCATGAATGACCCGGTGGCCTTCGCCAAGGCTGCGTGCCAGCTGCTCCTGCTGGAGATCCATGACGCGAAGGATGTCAGGCATATCCAGCGGCTCCGCGGCTTCCTCCGGGAAGAGCGCGCGTTGCTCCGGCATGCGGATCTGCGGGAACAGGTGCCAGCGAATCCGCTCGATCTGCGGCAAGGAAAGCTTGAAGGTGAACTTGACCGGGAACATCTCCCACAGGCGCTGCTGGAAGTGTTCCGCGTCGACCGACTCGTACATCTCGTCCTGGCAGATCACCAGCTGCGGCGGCAGGACGTCGCCGAGGTTGGTCTTGTCGAACTGGGCACGCGTGATGTTGGACAGGACGACGCCGCAGCCGTAGGGAAAGAAGGGTTTGCCTTTCAGCGAGCCGCCAGGCCAGACCAACTGCGGATCGCGCTGCAGCAGGTTGGTGACATAGAACATGTACTGGCGGGCTTGCTCGAGGGGATTCATCTCCCGCACCAGCCCGCGATCCGTCAGCAGCGTGACATCGCGCTGGTCGATTTCCCGGATGGTATCCAGCCTCCAGTCTTTCACCTCCAACACCAGCAGACCCCGGCTGGGATGGAAGACGATGAAATCCGGATGCCTGGTTTTCTCTCCGATGGCAACGTCATACCAGCACAGGTAGTCGTCCTCCAGCTTTGTCTCCAGACGCTCGGCGAAGCGTCTCTCTCCACTGGTCATGCGCGAAGTGACCGAACCCAGCGCGGGAATCAGCGTGGCCATGCGTTGTTGCTCTTCTTATTGCCCGTTCAGGAGCTGCGCTGACCACGGTAGGTGTCGCGGACCCGGTGCGACGGCGGTCAGGCAGGTTTGTTATGCGGCAATTGTAGGCACAAAACGGTAACGGTGGCTATTTCGGTAGTTTTGGTGATTTGCCGGTTGGCGACACTGGCGAGCCGGCGGCTCCGGGGGATTGCCAAGCGGTCTGCGCCTGCTTTCCGGCGATCCGCGCCGCCGATCCGTCGATTCCCGCCACCCCCGTATGAGAGCCCGGATCGCAGTGGTAACCTCCCGCT
>NZ_JBYTAH010000151.1:0-2565 GCF_058787975.1 Cupriavidus sp. FW305-26 | reverse complement strand
GTAAGCGGTCTTTTGAGGGCGTCCCTTGCGGCCGCCGGCGGTATCCGCTAGGCGTCTGAGGACTTGAGCGTCCAGGGCAGCAGAGCCTCGTAGTCGTCGGCGGTCTGTGCGTGTGGCAACGCCTTGAACAAGGCAACGAGATACTGATACGGATCGACGTCGTTGGCCTTGCAGGTTTCCACCAGCGAGTAAAGACTTGCGCTGGCGTTGGCACCGGCCACGGTGTCGCAGAAGAGGAAGTTTCTCCGTCCGACCACGAATGGCCTAATCGCGTTCTCGCAGGGATTGTTCGAGATCGGCCAGGTTCCGTTCTCGATGTAGCGCACGAGCTTTGGCCACTGCCCATGCAGGTAGTGCAGCGCCTTGCCGAACAGGCTTTGCGGCAGCACGGTATGCAACTGTTGCAGCAGCATCGTTTCGATCTCGGCCAGCAGCGGCTGGCTTTGTTCGGCGCGAACCTGCTGCCGTTGTTCTGGCTTCATCTTGAGCGTGTGGCTTTCGACGGCAAACAGCTTGCCGATGCGCTGCAGGAATCCCGTGACCGGGTGGTCGGCACGCTTGTCCTTGGGCAAGGCTTGCTCTGCCTCGACCAGGTAGCGCCGCGCGTGCGCCCAGCATCCGAGGTGCACCAACTGATAGCTGTTTGCGACGTCGTCGTACGGTGCATAGCCGTCGGTCATCAACACCGCGCCAGGCTTGATGCCGGCATAGAGAGCCGTAGCCTGTTTTGTCTCGCGTGTCGGGCTATAGGCAAACAACCGTACCGGCGGGCCCGTGCCATTCATCTGCGCCCATAGGAAGCTCTTTCTCTGGGCAGGCCTGCCGGGCTCCTTGAGCACCTGTACCGTTGTCTCGTCACCGTACACGACGTCGGCTTCCAGCAGATGGTCGCGCAGCAGGTTGATGATCGGCTGCACCGCTTGGCCGACGCGCACTACGCTTGCGGCCAGGGTGCCGCGAGAGAGGTCTCCGCCAAAGCGATGCAGCAGCGCTGCCTGGCGGTACAGCGGCAGCCCATCCTGATACTTCGAGGTGATGCACCAGGCCAGCGCCGATTCGGTAAGCAGTCCCTTGGGAATAATGCGCGCCGGTGCCGGCGTCGTCTTGATGCCGCCGTCGCAGCATGGGCAGGCGTACTTGACCCGTTGGTGCTGGATCACGCGGACCTGCTGCGGCACGATGTCGAGCTGTTCGCTGACCTCGACGCCAATCTCGACCAGAGTCTGGCCATCGAGGGGGCAGACGCGTTCCGATTCGGGTAGTTCGTGACGAACCTCGACACGGGGCAGCGCCGGGTCGAGCGGCTTTCGGCCACGCTTCTTGCGTTTGTGCCCGGCCACTTCGGTCTCGGGCGTACCTTCTTCTTCCTGCTCCGGCTGCGCGGCCGCCGCCGCCATGGCTTCGGCCTCATTGAGGAACAAGTCCTTCTGCTCCGAGCCGCGCGCCTCGCTCTTGGCGGCGAACAGCTTACGCTGGAACGCCTTGAGCTGTTCCAAGAGCAGGTCTCGCTGGACCGTCATCACGCGCAGCTCGCCCTTGATTGCCTCGCGTTCCGCGAGTATTGCCTTGAGCTCACGCTCGGCGTCGCGCAACAGTTGCAGCTCGGCGGCGGTAACGGTGACGGGCGTGGATGGCATGGCCGGTTAGACCGCTGCCGCCAAGCAGCGTTCACGCAGCGCGATGGTATTCTCGGTACGGGTGCCGGCGCATCGCCTCGATGTCGATCCCCTCGAGCAGCCAGTGCAACTGTTCGACAGTCAGCGTAGCCACAGCCGCCTCGCGTGGCCAAGCAAACCGGTCCGCCTCCAATCGCTTTAGCAGTAACCAGAACCCGTTGCGGTCCCACCCGAGCATCTTGATGCGATCGGCCCGCCGGTTGCGGAACACAAATACAGCAGACGCAAACGGATCCAGCCCTAGCGCCTGCTCCACCAGCAGCACCAGACCGTTGATGTTCTTACGGAAGTCCACAGCGTCGCGATGCAGGTACACCCGCAGCCCAGCGTCGAGACGGAACATCAATGGCCTCCACTCAGGGCTTCGATCATTGCCTTTACGAGCCCAACGTCTCGCTCGCTGCATTCGAGCTCGAGCGATACACCGTTGGGCAGCTTTGCGCTCAAGAGCGCCAGCGGTTGCGTTCGCCGCGGTGGCGGATCGCCAGTCGTCGAGGCCGCTTCGTGGCAAGGCACCACAACCTTTGCAGGTGTCTCGATTGGCCGCGAATCCAGAACCTCCTGGACAACCGGCACGAATGCCGGCAACGAACCTCGCGCCTGCGCTGAATCTCGGTACTCCCGAATCCATTTGCGCAACTGGTTGGCGTTAATGCCAGCCTTGAGCGCCGTGCCCGAAACCGATGCTCCCGATTGAAGACAGAACTCAATCAGACGCCGCTTGGCCGCTGGCTCGTAGTCGCGCTTCCCATTGGAGCGGACTCGCACTGCCTGCAGCGGAAATAGGTCAATCTCGTCTTGGATCATGTTTGCGTCCGCAAAGTCTTTGCGGACGCAAGCCTGCCAACATTCAGCCTTCAATACCAGACGTCGTCAATTGAGCGCTTAC
>NZ_JBYTAH010000150.1:0-2913 GCF_058787975.1 Cupriavidus sp. FW305-26 | reverse complement strand
GTGAACGGCGCCTGCAGGCAGATAAAGAACAGCATCTGCGCCAGCGCCAGCGTGATCATCGAGAAGTAGATGCCCTGCCGGCGGATGGCCAGCGAGCCCACCACGTAGCCGATCAGCGCGCCCGCACCGGTGCCCAGGATCAGGCCGATTTCCGGGGTCACGCCCCAGACCTTCATGGCATGGCCGGCCGCGTAGCCAGCGCCGCCGAAGAAGGCCGCATGGCCGAACGACAGCAGCCCGGTATAACCGATCAGCAGGTTGAAGGCGCACGCAAACAACGCGAAGCACAGCACCTTGAGCACGAACACCGGATACGCACCTGCCAGCGGCGCGGCCACCAGTGCCAGCAGCAGCAATCCGTACAACAGTTTCTTCTGCACGCCTTGTCCCTTTCCTGCGTTGCCCGCGTTGGCCGCCACCGTGGATGGCGTCGATGATGTGGAGGGTGCGCTCATCACTTCTCCTTCCCGAACAGCCCGGCCGGGCGCAGCAGCAGCACGATCACCATGATGAAGAACACCACGGTCGACGACGCTTCCGGATAAAACACCTTGGTCAGCCCCTCGACCACGCCCAGCCCCAGGCCGGTCAGGATCGAGCCCATGATCGAGCCCATGCCGCCGATCACCACCACCGCGAACACGATGATGATCAGGTTCTGGCCCATCAGCGGCGAGATCTGGATCACCGGCGCGGCCAGCACCCCGGCAAACGCGGCCAGCGCCACGCCGAAGCCGTAGGTCAGGGTCACCATCAGCGGCACGTTGACGCCGAAGGCCTCGACCATCTTGGGGTTCTCGGTGCCGGCGCGCAGGTAGGCGCCCAGCTTGGTCTTCTCGATCACGTACCAGGTGGCAAAGCACACCACCAGCGACGCCACCACGACCCACGCGCGGTAGTTGGGCAGGATCATGAAGCCCAGGTCGGTCGCGCCCTGCAGCGCATCCGGCGTCGAGTACGGCAGCCCGGAGACGCCGTAGATCGAGCGGAAGATGCCCTCGATCACCAGCGTGATGCCCAGCGTCAGCAGCAGGCCGTAGATATGGTCGAGCTTGTAGATCCAGCGCAGCATGGTCTTCTCGATCACCACGCCCAGTGCGGCGACGACCAGCGGCGACAGCAGCAGCATGATCCAGTAGTTCAGCCCGGCGTACTCCATGCCCATCCAGGCCAGCACAGCGCCCAGCATGAAGAGCGCGCCGTGCGCGAAATTGATGACGTTGAGCAGGCCGAAGATAACCGCCAGGCCCAGGCTCAGCATCGCATAGAAGGCGCCGTTGACCAGCCCCAGCAATAGCTGGGAAAGCATGGCCGGCAAGGGGATTCCGAAGATGTCCATCGCGGAGTGCCGTTGATACCGCCGTTGTATGGCGGGGATTGCTGCGGTTGGTGCCAGGTAATGCGAACGCTGCGGCGAACGCCGTTGGCGAACACCGCAGCAAGGAACCGCGTCCGATGCCGGCGGCACGCAGGTGGCGCGCCGCCGGCAGATCTCACATCAGCTTACTTCTTCAGCATTGCGCACTTCGACTCGGCCACCGTGGTGAAGGCCTGGTCGCCCGGAATGGTCGCGACCACCTTCAGGTAGTCCCACGGCTTCTTCGACTCTGCCGCGGTCTTCACCTGCATCAGGTACATGTCGTGGATGCCACGGCCGTCCTGGCGGATATAGCCCTTGGTATAGAAGTCGTTGATCTTCATCTTCTTCAACTCGGCCATGACCTTGTCCGGATCGTCGGTCTTGGCCGCTTCCACCGCCTTCAGGTAGGTGCTGGCCGCCGAGTAGTCCGCGGCCTGCAGGCTGCTCGGCATCTTCTTCATCTTGCCGAAGAAGCGGTTGGCGAACTTGCGGGTGTCGTCGTTCATGTCCCAGTACCAGCTGTCGGTCATCAGCAGGCCTTCGGTATTCTTCAACCCGAGGCTGTGCACATCGTTGATGAACATCAGCAGGCCGGCGATCTTCATCGACTTGGTGATGCCGAATTCCTTGGCCGCCTTGATCGCATTGATGGTGTCGCCGCCGGCGTTGGCCAGGCCCAGGATCTGCGCCTTGGACGACTGCGCCTGCAGCAGGAACGACGAGAAGTCCGATGCCGACAGCGGATGGCGCACCTGGCCCGCCACCGTGCCACCGCTGGCCTTGACCACCGCCGCGGTATCGCTTTCCAGCGAATGGCCGAAGGCGTAGTCGGCGGTCAGGAAGAACCACGACTTGCCGCCCTGCTTGACCACCGCGCTGCCGGTGCCCTTGGCCAGCGCCACCGTGTCATAGGCGTAGTGCACCGTGTACGGCGAGCACTCTTCGTTGGTCAGGCGCGCGGTGCCGGCGCCGATGTTGATGTAGACGCGCTTCTTCTCCGAAGCCACCTTGTTCATCGCCAGCGCGGTGCCCGAGTTGGTACCGCCCAGCAGCAGGTCCAGGCCCTGCTGGTCCATCCATTCGCGCGCCTTCGAGGCGGCGATGTCGGCCTTGTTCTGGTGGTCGGCAGAGACAATCTCGATGGGCTTGCCCAGCACCTTGCCGCCGCGGTCCTCGACCGCCATCTTGATGGCTTCCAGGCCGCCGGGGCCGTCGATGTCGGCGTACAGGCCCGACATGTCGGTGATGTAGCCGATCTTCACGGTGTCACCGGACACCTGGGCAACGGCGCTGAAGGAAACCGCACCCATGGCAATGGCCGCCATCGCGGCCGCGAGCCGAGTCTTTTTCATGTCTATGTCTCCTGATTTGCGGCGGCGTGCGCGCCACCCGTTCCTGCCAAACATCAACCCATGATCCGTGCGGATCAGACCCCGAGCAGTTCGTGCAGCACCGGCATCTTGGCCTCCAGCTCATTGGCCGCGAAGCGCTCGACGATGCTGCCGTGCTCCATCACGTAGAAGCGGTCAGCCAGCGGCGCGGCAAAGCGGAAG
>NZ_JBYTAH010000149.1:0-3424 GCF_058787975.1 Cupriavidus sp. FW305-26 | reverse complement strand
CACTATATACCCTACCGGATTATGTCTCGTAATCGCGTGATGGCCCGTTTTTCAGGGCAAACGGGCGACGCCGGATAGAGATAATCTTGACTCCTTCCACCCGCTCCCCATGTCGGGGAAGGAGTTCATCGTGAAGTACGTCATTCATGATCAGGTCGTTCTCGCGCGAGCACCGGAAGGTCCGCTCGCAGCCCATTTGGTAGCCTTTGCGGATGCGCTCAGCGCGCAGGGATACAGCGTAGAACGACTGAAGGTGCAGGTCCGAATCGCCGCACGCTTTAGCCAATGGCTAAAACAGAGAGGCGTGGGTGCACGGGACATCCGCTCCGACCACACGATACGGTACTTACGTTATCGCGTCCGCCATGTCCGAGGCCGATCATGCCTTGACGATCGGGCTGCGCTCAGACATCTCATCGATTTCTTGCGGAGTGAGGGCGTGATTCCTGTCGAGAAGGCAGCGACACGTCGGGTGCCACCGGCTGAGATCTGTGCACAGGCATACGCCGAGTACTTGCGCGACGCACAGGCTCTAGCCGCGGCAACGGTCATTTACTACGTGCCGTTCGTCCGCGATTTTCTTCACTATCGTTTCGGTGACGGGAAGGTCATGCTTTCGCAACTACGTGCCGCAGACGTCGTGGGTTTTGTGCAGCTTAACGCACCACGTCTGCATTTAAAGCGCGCGAAACTCATGACCACTGCCCTGCGATCTTTTCTACGCTACGCGCGCTATCGTGGCGACGTTACGCTGGACCTGGCTGCCGCCGTTCCAGTCGTCGCCAACTGGTCGATGCCATCAATTCCTCGTGCGATTTCCGCTGACCAGACGCGACAGCTGCTGGCTAGCATCGATCGACACACTGCAGTCGGTCGCCGCGACTACGCCATCCTGCTCCTGCTCGCGCGACTGGGATTGCGCTCTGGTGAGGTGGCTGTTCTCGAGCTCGATGATATCGACTGGGGCGCGGGCCAGTTGAGCGTGCGTGGCAAGAGTGGACAACGCAACGAGCTACCCTTACCCGCGGACGTCGGCAAGGCGATCGCCGCATACTTGCAGCATGGGCGTCCACCTAGCGCCAGTCGCCGCGTATTTTTAAGTGCGAGGGCGCCCATAACAGGCTTTGGAACAAATGGCGTCAGCCCCATCGTGCGGCGTTCGCTTCAGCGCGCCGGCATCGACGCGCCTACGACGGGTGCCCATCAGTTCCGCCACGGCCTGGCCACCCAGATGTTGAACCATGGGGCCTCGCTCAGCGAGATCGGCGAGGTGTTGGGGCATCATCATCCACAGACTACAGCGATCTATTCGAAGGTAGACATTAAGGCATTGCGCACACTCGCTTTGCCCTGGCCGGGAGGTGCACGATGAACACGCTTCGCCAAGCCGTTCAGGATTACCTCGATCTGAGACGCAGCCTGGGATTCAAGCTGAAGGAGGCAGGCAAGGCGCTACCAGATTTCGTCGCGTTCATGGAACGGCATCGAGCTTCTTACATTACTCAGGCGTTGGCTCTCGCCTGGGCTCGACAGCCATTGAATGTCCAACCCGCGGAATGGGCGCGACGACTGTGCTATGTACGCCAGTTTGCGCGCCATCGCAGTGCCACCGATCTTCGCACCGAGATACCAGCGCCGGGCTTGTTACCGTTCCAACCCAAGCGGGCTCGACCGTACTTATATTCGGACGGCGAGATCCGTGCACTATTGCGGGCTGCGCTTGAGATGCCATACCACAATGAACGGGAAGCACTTCTGCCGTCGACCTATCATTGCCTGTTCGGATTACTGAGCGTATCGGGAATGCGTCTGGGTGAGGCGCGCAATCTCGAGATACAGGACGTGGATCTGACGGCGGGGATACTGACGATCCGTGGCGCAAAGCTAGGCAAGTCGAGATTCGTTCCTTTGCATGCCTCGACCTCCAAGGTGCTCGCAGGCTATATCGCACGACGCGAGCATCATTGGGCGGGGCGGCCGGTGTCTTCCTACCTGTTCGTTTCGAGCTGGGGAAACCGGATGGACACTGGACAGATTCACCGCGCTTTCTATGCGTTGTCGCGGCAAATCGGCTTGCGCGGCGCATCCGACAGTCACGGCCCGCGTCTGCACGACATGAGACACGTTTTCGCGACGAACACACTTGTACGCTGGTACCAGTCCGATCAGGATCCCGAGCGCCGTCTGCCAATCCTGTCGGCCTACCTCGGCCATGTCCACGTTGAGGATACGCAGTGGTATTTAAGCGGCTCGCCCGAACTGATGCGTGAGGCGATGCGCCGACTCGAACAGCGCTGGGGTGACCGGCCATGACTACTTCTGCCACCTTTGCTCCACTACTGGAACGTTTCTTCACGCAGCGCCTGATGCAGCAGCGCCAGGCGAGTCCTCACACCATCAGTTCCTATCGCGACACCTTTCGGCAATTCCTGAAGTTCGTGCAGCAGCGCCTGCATCGGCCACCGTCCCGGCTGAACTTCGAGGACATCGATGCTCCTCTGATCGTCTCGTTTCTCGATGAGCTTGAGAAGCACCAGGGCGTTAGCGTTCGCACCCGCAATCTGCGCCTCGCGGCAATCCATTCCTTCTTTCGTTACGTCGCGCTCGAAACACCGGCCAATTCCGCCCAGATCCAGCGAGTGCTTGCCATTCCCAGCAAACGCTTCACCCGTACGCTGGTTCACTTCCTGACGCGTCCAGAAGTCGACGCCTTGCTTGCCGCCCCTGATCAACGTACCTGGTCTGGCCGACGTGACCACGCCTTTCTATTGGTCGCGGTACAGACCGGCCTTCGCCTATCCGAGATGACCGGGCTCAATCGCGAGGATCTGATCCTCGGAGCCGGCGCTCACGTGCAGGTGATCGGGAAAGGTCGAAAACAGCGCTGTACACCTATCGCCAGATCCACACGCACCGTACTGAAAGCGTGGTTGCGAGAACCACAACGCGGTGATGGCACAGTTCTGTTTCCCAGTGAGCGGGGTGAACGCCTCAGTGTCCATGGTGTGCAGTACCTGCTAAACAAGCACCGCAAGACCGCGTGTGAAGTTTGCCCGTCATTGAAGCAGAAGCGGGTCACTGTCCACTGTTTAAGACACACCATGGCCATGGACCTTCTGCAACAAGGCGTTCGTCGCTCGGTCATCGCGTTGTGGCTCGGACATGAATCGGTGGAAACCACCGAGATTTATGTCGAAGCGACTCTTGCGATGAAGGAACAGGCCCTAGAGAAGGCAACTCCGCGACGCGGCAAGCCAGGACGCTTCAAGCCGACAGATGAGCTCCTCGACTTCCTGAACAGTCTTTGAACCCTGTAAATTATGTCGGGTGATTGCTTGAGAACATCTGCTTTATGACCGCAATCTTTGGTCGATCGTCGGAGCTCAATCGTGTTACCCGACATAATCCGGTAGGGTATATAGTG
>NZ_JBYTAH010000148.1:0-3449 GCF_058787975.1 Cupriavidus sp. FW305-26 | reverse complement strand
GGATCGGCCTCGGCAAGATACTGTTCCGCGGCAGGCGAGACCGCGCGCAGGTCTACCTTGTAGGTGAAGAGTTCGCTTAATCCCTCATGACCTGAGAGCCGCACGAATTCCAACTGGGGCTGTCCCAGCAAATCAGGAATGGCTGCGCTGGAAACGCTAACGGTGCGAGAACGCGAAGCAAAAGCAGCTAGCCGATTCATGGGATGGGTTCTGGTTTCCCTGCTCACCTCTTCTCTCCCTCCACCGCACCTGGCCGGGGCCGGATCGAACTCACCACCTTGTCCCAAATCTTCAGCACCTCATCGTCATCCATCGATGAGTCGACATAAGCGCCACCAGGAATCTGTCCGCCGGTCATTAACGTAAGATGCATCTGCGGCTGCATGTACTGCGGCGTATCCCGCTTGGTTTCCGCCTTCAGCCCCTGCCGCCTGTATCCCTCTTCCTTGAAGGTCTCCACAAGCTCATCTGCTTCCATGCCGGCAACGGTTCGCTTGCCCTTGCGTAGGGTGTGGAATGCGAGCCGATATGCCAGCGGGGCGCCTTCCAATCGCTTTTCCAGTCGCGCGATCATGCCCTCGTCCTGCGTGACAAGCGCGCGCGAATGGATGTCAAAGAGAAGATCCTTATGGAGTTCACTTTGAAAACTGAACATCGCCGTCTCTTCGTCGTGGATGTCGTTCAGCACTACGCCTTTGACACAGAAGCCGGGACCGGCAGCCTCCGGGTCGGTATAGGCGCGAGTGTGGACTGCGAGGTTTCGCAACCGCGCTTCTACCGCTTCCGCCGGCTCGCTATCGGGGTAGCTCTTTTCCTCAAAGATGACGTATCGCAAGTCTCCCGCCAGGAGGTGGATTTCGCTTCTAAAGTATTTACCTTGCTGCGCATTGTCGTAGCGACGAATCAGATAGCCTCCTTCACCTTCACCTAACGGTGTACTGGACACCAACATCGGGGCATGTGTAACTTCATTGCGTGCATCCCTTAGTTCTTGCATTCGCTTACTCACCGCCCGCTCAAAATCTTCGCGCAGGATGACCGGCTCTGCCTCCACCGGACGTTGCTTGGGCACCTTGACATAGATGCGCTTGAAGTCCTTATCCTTGCCATAGAGCAACTCGGCATCGCCGGGACTGTCCATCGAATCCGGTACCGAATTGAACTCTTCTGGCAGGTCAATTAGGAAACGGCCAATGCAATGCGTCTTGGATGGCTGGTGGATATCCATGGGCGGAAAGGGATTTGTGGCCGCTCGTTGACAGCCAGTCGTTAGAAGTGCGGCCAGAAACAGGCCAGCTATGTTCAGTTTGGCGGCCATATCAAGTTCCCCGGGGGCGTCCTGGCTTGTGCCGTCAGCTTGACAATGCTATACAGCGTCACGAACTGAGCCATCTCATTCTTGTAGGCGGGCTCGTGAGCAAAGCCCTTGAGCGCGAACCATTGACGGACATTGGCGGCAGTCGCAGGCGCTCGGCCTGAACTGACTGGCACCGTGCCGTCGCCACCACCATCCTGCCGGGAAGCGTGCAACTCATAGTGGCTAGTGTCGTACTGGACTACCGACGGGCCCATGCCGGACCGAACGACCCGCACAACGTTTTCGCCGCCGACATATTCAGGGTTCGTTCCGTCCATTCGCACCTGCTGCGGCGAAATCTGCATCACATCTGAAGGATTTGGCAGCTGAGTTTCCCCTTCTGGAGAAATTCCCTTCTTTAGCTGCCAAATAACGTGTTCAAAGCTCTTCTGCTTCGGATCGGCTGCATGGAAACCATAGGTAAAGGCGTGGTACTTGTCTGCAATGCTGACGTGAAAGTCCTTAGCTCGACTGATGTACTGCACTGCATCTTTCCAGCCGAGTGCCTCGCCCCCCTCGGGCGCAAGCCACTCCTCCTTGATCAACCCCCACCAGCGATCCCTTACCGCATATATGCCGTCGTAGGGATCCGGATGGGGAGGCAGCAGATCGTTACCCGCTAGATCCTTCACGCGGAGCCAGCTGCTGTCGTATTGCTGCGTTGGAAGCAATTCCAATGCGCCAGGTGCCTGCGCGAACACTGCCGTCACCTCTAGCCCCGTTTGACCAATGACGAGACTGGCAGCGTAGTCCTCGTCACGCATGCCGACCTTGCAGCGTCGATAAGCAACCGGAGCACCGATTGCCGGCATGACGCCGTGCACGATGCCGGCAATCTTCTCTGCCATGCCCTCCAGTTGAGAACAGGCGCGCGCGACCAAGCCGCCCATGGAATGGGTTACCAACAGAACTTGTTTGCAGCGACCAAAGCCTTGTTGATGCTGCCGAATGATTCGTTCAATACGCGACTTCAGCCTTCGTGCCGACAGAGCATTGTCTTCGAGCCAGTTGTAACCGCAGGCGTAGACGGGGTAGAACCAGTTCGCTACCTTCTCAATCTCTGAAGCCGTGCACGGTGCAAACGGCCGGTGTGCTCCCCATGGTCGTGACTGATCAGCAAGGATGGGGTTCAGCGTTTCTTTCCAGCTCTTGTCATACGCCTTGCCCGGATGGTTCAGGGTGCGTTCCAGCCAGAGCAGAAAAGCTTGGTAACTGGTTTCGCCGACTTCACCCCAGCCCCGTGCCTTGTAGCCAGCGGGTCCGCCAATACTGCCAACAGGGAAGGTCGGCACAGCGCCAGCATCATCAACCAATGTCTTGTCGGGGTGAAGGAGCACCTGCCGCGCTCCGGCGGTACGAGGAGCATTGTTCCAAAGCAACCCGAATGGCTGTCCCAGCGTGGCGTTGAGTCGCCACACGGGGACGTTCCGAACCTTGCTCTTGAGATTGCTTCCCATAATCCCCGGCACAAAGATCACCGGAAGCACATTGACAGGCTTAATCACCAGCTTGACCAGATCAGTCAACGGGCTCGGAGTCATGGTCCAGCCATATCGCATCGAGCCGTCCCCGTCAGGAAAGCCCGTAGCCATGCGTTCGCTGCTTGCCGCTTTGCCAAGTTCCTCTGACATGTTCGTACCCAATGTTCTCGCCTATGCCGCCGGACCGAGAATCCGCAATTCAAGCGTCTCGGCAATCTCACTCTTCTGATGCGCAAGATGACCTTGGGCATCGGTGACACCGCGGAGCACCGTTCCATCCTGTCGGAGCAGTTCATAGGCATAGTTAACGAGGGGCTTGTCCGCGGTATCAACCAGACGAAACCCCTCGTTGAACTGGGTGTGCTCCCAATCGTTCATCGCTTGTGAAATGCTGTGCGCCCCCGGCATATCGAAGTCCCCGGTCTTGAGATGCACACGCGTCGGCCCGAACACCTCCACACCGCCATCGGCGATGCGGATGCCTGCGTTGCCGCTCATGAGAGTGATGCTGGCCTTGGCATTGAGCAGGATCGCGCCATCGGTTGCGGTCACCACTACGTTCTGTCTGGCATTCGCTTCGATGTTGGATTTCTGCGCCTGCAGAAGCAGAT
>NZ_JBYTAH010000147.1:0-3581 GCF_058787975.1 Cupriavidus sp. FW305-26 | reverse complement strand
CACCACCACCATACCGACCGCATTGCGTCGTTCGTCTTCCGCAGCGACAAGCCCTTCCACTACGGCAAGCTGGAGGAATTCCTGTCCGGCATCCTGGCCGTATACGGGGAAAAACTGCTGCGCTACAAGGGCGTACTATATATGGACGGTGTGGACCGCAAAGTGGTGTTCCAGGGGGTCCACCAGCTGATGGGCAGCGACATCGGCGCCAAGTGGGAGGAAGAGACCCCGGGCACGCGCATGGTGTTCATCGGCGTGGACCTGCCCCGCGACGCCATCCTCAAGGGCCTGGAGAACTGCCTGGCCTGAGTGCGCCAGTCGCCCCATCGGCGACGCCCCCTCGAACCCCGCTCCGCGGCCGCCCCCCGTTCGGGGTACCGGGGAAATACCGAAGCGCCAGCCGGTTTTCCCCGTATCTCGGAAAAATTTGTTCAAGTACAATAGGCCGGATTTGATACCGGTGGCGCACCTTTTTCCCGCTGCCGGCATTTGGTCCATCGGATCTGGTGGACTTGCAGGGCGGCGGTTGTCGTCAGCATGAGGCAGGCCGCCGGCAGGTGCGGTCGCAGTGCTTCGTGCGGAGACCGCCTTTTTCCGCCTGGGGTGCCCCGACGCGCGCCGTCACTGACTGACGCGAGAGAGAGGTGTCCCCATGACAGCCGCAACGAAGACGAAAGAAAGCCGCAGCAAGACTGGTACTGCAGCGGCAGAGACGCTCAAGGCGCAGCCTGTGAAGGCAGCGCCCGCTCCCCGCGGCAGTACGGCGAACGCCGAAGCGGGCGCAACGAAGGGAGGCCCGCGAAGCAGCAAGACTGCAGCCAGCCAGAGTGAAACAACCGAGGCGCGCAAGCGCGCGGACAGCGCACCCGAGCGGACCCGGACGCCGCCGGCCGCATCAACAAGAGAATCAGCAGCAACCATGAGCAGCAACAAACTTCTGACTGAAGCTGAAATCCTGAAGATGAGCGACAAGGAATACATGAACGAAGCGCAGCTCGCCTTCTTCAAGCACCGTCTTGAGCAGCTGCGCGACGAAATCCTGAAGAACGCTGACCAGACCACGGAACACCTGCGCGAAACGGTCATCGTGCCGGATCCGGCCGACCGTGCCACCATCGAGGAAGAGCATGCGCTGGAACTGCGCACGCGCGACCGCGAACGCAAGCTGCTGAAGAAGGTGGAGCAGTCGCTGCAGCGCATCGAGTCCGGCGACTACGGCTGGTGCGAGGAAACCGGCGAGCCGATCGGCGTGCCGCGCCTGCTGGCCCGTCCCACCGCCACGCTGTCGCTGGAAGCGCAGCAACGCCGCGAACTGCGCCAGAAGCTGTTCGGCGACTGATACGCCGCGCGCCGGCACGGACGGTGCGGCAGGCGTAACGTGACGGCCCGGTTACCCGGGCCGTTTGCTTTGGCGGGCCGCGTCCGCCTTGTCGTGCCGTCGCCACGGCCTACCATTGAGAATCGTCCGGCTGTTGCCGCCCCGGCCTTTCTGGTAAATTCGCAACCTTGTTGCAACAACGCGCCCCTCGCCTGGGCTGCGTAGTCCCTCGTCACTTCCATCTCTCCTGCCATGGCTGATCGCCTGCCCGTCACCGTGCTGTCCGGCTTCCCCGGCGCCGGCAAAACCACGCTGCTGAACCACCTGCTTGCGCACAGCGCGGGCCGGCGCCTGGCCGTGCTGGTCTGCGGGCCGCAGCATGGGCAGGCGCTGGCGCCGCTGCCGCCCGGTTGCGAGGCCACGCTGCTGCCCGTGGGCGACGCCCTGCTCGGCGAAGCCGCCCGGCTTGCCGCCGAGCGCCGCTTTGACTCGCTGCTGATCGAAGCCGACGGCCTGGACGAGCCGCTCGCGATTGCCGAAGGCTTCCTGTTCGAGGCCGAGCATGGCGCCGGGCCCGACGCGGCGGTGCAACCCGACACGCTGGTGACGGTGATCGATGCCGCCACCTTCCTGCGCGACCTCAACGAGGCCGAGTTCCTGGCCGACCGCGGGCTGGCGCCGGCCACGGACGATGACCGGACCGTGGCTGAAGTGCTGGTGGCGCAGGTCGAATGCAGCGACGTGATCGTGCTGAACAAGGCCGACCTCGCCAGCGCGGCCGAACTGGCGCGGCTGCACGCCGTGCTGCAGGCGCTGAACCCGCGTGCCGATATCGTCGAAGCCAGCTTTGGCAAGGTCGCGCCCGAGCGCGTGCAAGGCACCGGCCGCTTCGACTTCGAAGCCGCCGCGGACGCACCGGGCTGGCTCGCCGCGCTGCGCGGCGAGTTGCCGGCTGCCGACGCCAGCGGCGTCTCCACGCTGGTCTACCGCCGCCGCCGCCCGTTCCACCCGCAGCGCTTCGCCGACCTGATCCATACCGAATGGCTGCGCGAGCACGGCAGCGTGCTGCGTTCCAGGGGCCTGTTCTGGCTGGCCAGCCGCATGGACACCGCGGGCGACTGGAACCAGTCCGGCGGCGTCTGCCGCCATGGCGGCGCCGGCGCCTGGTGGGCCGCGCTGGATCCGGCCGAATGGCCGGCCGACAGCGCCGAACGCGCCGAAGTCGAAGCCGACATGCAGGTCGACGGTGCCCCGGCAGCCTTCGGCGACCGCCGCCAGGAACTGGTGCTGACCGGCCTGGACCTGGACCATGCGGCGCTGCAGGCCCGGCTCGACGCCTGCCTGCTGACCGATGCCGAGATGGCCGCGGGCGCGGAAGCCTGGGCGGGCTATGCGGATCCCTTCCCCGCCTGGGTCGACGACTTTGACGACGACCACGATCATGACCATGGCGATGATTGCGGCTGCGGCGATCCCGACCACCACCACGGCAACCACGCCGGCCATCCGCATGCGCACTGACTGGTTCGCCCGCCTGCGCGCGCATGGCCCGGGCCTCTGGTCCGCGCTGTGGCTGACGCTATGCCTGCTGCTGGCGCAGCACGCCGGGCTGACCCACCGCATCGTGCATGGCGGCCTGCTTGCGCCGTCGGCCTCCGTGACAACGGCCGACGCCGCCTCGGCCAACGACCCCGAGCCGCACCCGCTGGCGCAGAAATTCAGCGGCCACTCGTGCGTGCTGTTCGATGGCGCCACGGTTGCCGACACCCTGTGCGGCAAGCTGCCGCTGCCGCAGCTTGCCTTTGGCAAACCGGTCAAGCCGGCCAACCTGGCCTGGCGCTGGCCCGACCTGCCCGCCACCCACCCCTTCCAATCGCGCGCGCCGCCGGCGCCTGCCATCGCCCTCGCCTGATCCGGGAAGCGGCCCTCGCCGCGCACCCGGCCTGACCAATTCCGAGCTGAACGCCTGCCCATTCCGGCTGCGCGGCCACGCCCATCGCGGGCGGCCGGCGCAGTGCCGGACAGCTGCCGTGCCAGCCGGGCCGATTGCCATTGCCTCACTCCGCGCGCCATGTCGAAGAATCGTTACACCGCACCAACCAGCGCACCGCGCCTGACCCCGCTGGCGGCCCTTGCCGCGTCCCTCACCGCCACCATGGCCACCGCCTTCGTCGCGCCCGCCGCGCTGGCACAGGCCACGGCACCTGCCGCCGACAGCGCACCCGCCACGGCCACGGCCACGGCCACGGCCACCGCCACCGCC
>NZ_JBYTAH010000146.1:0-4100 GCF_058787975.1 Cupriavidus sp. FW305-26 | reverse complement strand
TTCAAGTCGTTGAAAGTAAACGCCTTTCCTGGGCGCTCTGGTCGCTTGGGAAGGTCAAAGATGTGTAAAACCGCATGAGGCGAGGCGGGTTTCTCAAGGACTTGTTTGACTGAAATTTCGTGGACCGCTGTTGGCGATTTCTCTGGGCGCGGCGGGCGGACATTGGCTGTTCGCTGCCAATGTCCGCTTTGGCGTCAAGGAAACGCGTTGAAGAGCGTCAGGATAAGGGCGTAGCCGGCTTGCAGGAGGCGGGACTGGTGCATATCACGTTGATTGCGTTTCCGCGTATCGATATCTTAGGCATCTATCCGACCATGCAAACCACGTTCGCTCAAGCCGCAGTACCTTGCGGTCGCAATCATCGGTCGGGTACGCGATGAACCGCTGGTAGGTTGGGCCGTCTAGATACTATGAAGGGCCCGCAGAGTTAAGCCCCTTGGAGTAAAACGAGGATTCGGAGTCTCGTTTTTCGAAAGGAGCACGCAAATGGACCTCGCCATAACTTGATGGCGATCACGCGATCTCGACGGCGCAGATAGTGCCTCCCGAAGGGGAGCGGCCGTCCGATACTGCTCCATCAATGCAGCGCGCATGCTCGAGGCTTTCCTCATCGAAGCTTCCTTGATATGTCCGAAGCCGAAGCCAGGAGTTCAGCTGATAGGACAAGCCCCTGAGCGCCGGCGCCGAGGCGCTTCGGGACTTCCTCATCCACGCCTGCGGGCGAAAAAAAAGCCTGCCTGCCGATGACAAGCGCGGCGGGCAGGCGAGAGCACCAGAACTGGCGGGGCTACTGGTGGCAGATCAGGTTGATGCTTCCCTAGGTTTTGGGCACATGCAGCCCCGAAGCAGGCCCATGATTTATACAAGTCCATGGCCGCCGGTCCGTGCGGCTACTCCAGCTTTGCACCTGACTGCTCGACAACGTCCTTCCACTTCTGGTAGTCAGACTGCACGAGATCGGAGAACTCCTTGGAGGACATCACCTTTGCTTCTGCGCCTTGCGCCTGAATGGCGCGAATCACGGCCGGCGTGGCGAGAACCTTGTTCACTTCCATGCTGATGCGGTTCACTACATCAGGCGGCGTCTTTGCCGGCGCAAACAAGCCGTACCACGTGCTCACGTCCACCTGCTTGTAGCCGCTTTCGGCTACGGTGGGAACATCAGGCAGTGACGTGCTGCGCGTGGCCGAGGTGACAGCAAGCGCTCGCAGCTTCCCCGCTTTGACTTGTGCCAGTGCCGACGGTACCGATGCGACCATCAGGTCCACGTTGCCTGCGAGGGCGTCGATCATCGCCGCATTGGAGCCCTTATAAGGCACGTGCAGCAGCTTGATGCCCGCTGCATGGCTGAAGATTTCCGCGGCCAGATGGATCGTCGTGCCGTTTCCGGGCGAGCCATACTTGATCGTTCCCGGTGCATTCCGCGCAGCCGTGATCACGTCGGCCAGTGTTTTATAGCGCGAGTTCGCCGACGTGACGATCACGATCGGAGTGTAGGCCACATGGCTGATCGCAATGAGGTCCCGACTTGGCACATAGCTCACGGATTTGTAGAGCCACGGGGCGACCACGAGGTTGTCCTTCTGGCCCATGACAAGCTCATAGCCGCTCGGAGAGGCTCTCACCACGTCAGCGATCCCGAGCGTGCCGCCGGCTCCTGGCTTGTTGTCCGGCACGAAATTCCATTTGGTGGCCTGCCCCACCTGGTTCGCAACCAGGCGGGCGAGGATATCGGTGCCGCCGCCAGGCGGGAATGGGATGACCAGGCGAATAGGCTTCGCCGGCCAGTTTGGTTGTGCTTGCGCGTGGACGCTCGTCAGTCCACATGCCACCATGAGGATGGCAAAGAGGGCCTTCATCATCTTGTGTCTCCTTTGTCGAAAATCCTTGCCAGTCGAACTCTGGCTTGCTGGCTGTGAACCTGACGGATGTGGTCCTGTCGGGCACTGAAACGGCGACGGGGATCGTCTTTTTGGTTCTGCGGCGAGGCAAGTCTAGATGTCACGCCCTTGGTCGCAAAATCATTTTTTCGCGTAACAGGTATTCGCTTCTCGGATATCACGCCTTTCGCTGCAGATGCAGGGTTTTCCCGGCCAGCGGCCTTGCCTCCTAAGCCCGACAAGGCATTGGGATCTTGCGATTTCCGGCCGGTCGGAGAGGCGGTGAGCTTCCGCGCACGCGGAGGGGCACTTTTCGCAAGCGGCGCCCCCTTCGCCGATGGATATCGGTCAGACATAATAAATCGTCAGCTATCCCACCGGTCGCCATAGCCCTCCTTTGCGAGGACCTCCGAAGACTGGCTGCGGGACACGACGCAAAGCCCGGTGTGCGGTTGCGCGCCGTCGAAGAACTGGGTAACCGCCTGGCAGGCTGATTGCAAGCCGTATCCGCCGATAGGACTGCGGCATCTCCCGATTGCAGCTATTGTGATAACTTTTCTTATCGTAATAGCTGGGTTGATACGCTAAACTGGCGGGCATGACAACCCGCCTCACCCTGAACGCCCCGGAACCGACTCCGCCATCCGGCTTCCCGGAGGCCGCCTCGCTGGCCGCGCTGCGCGCCTGGCATGCCGGGCTGGCGACCCGGGAGGCCGTCGCCAGGTATCTGGGCGAGGCGAGGGCGCAAGGACAGTCGTCGCGCGGCATCCTCGGCCGCATCCGCCGCCAGTTGGCGGCCCATGCCCGCACCCGCCAGCGCGAGGACCTGGCCCGGCTCTTTGAGATTGCCGCGGCCGAGCGGGCGGAGCAGGGCAGGGCCGCAGACCAGGCCATCGAATTATTGCGTGCGCTGCCGGCGCCAACGCCGGCCATCAGCGACGACATCGGGCTGTGGCTGGCGCCGCGCACGGTCGCCGCGCTGCGGGCACACGGCATCGACACGCTGGCGGCACTGACGGTGCGCGTGCCGCGCCGACGCCGCTGGTGGGCCGCGATCCCGGGCCTGGGCGCGGCCGGGGCCCGGCAGGTCGAAGCCTTCTTCGCCCGGCATCCGCAACTGACCGAACGCGCGCGGGCGCTGGTCGCGCAGGCGCCGCGGGGCCTCGTCGTGCCATGGGAACAGTTGCGGCTGCCGCATGACATCGACGGCTCGCAAGGGCAGTTCCGCGCGCCGCGCCAGACCTGCACCCTCAACGCGGACAACGACTACGCGGCCATCCAGGCGTGGCTGGCCCTGCACGAATCGCCGGCCACCCAGCGGACCTATCGCAAGGAGGCCGAGCGCCTGATCCTTTGGGCGATTATCGAGCGCGAGCGGCCGTTGTCCTCGCTCACCACGGAGGATGCGACGGCCTACCGCAGCTTCCTGCGGCGGCCGGTGCCCCACGCACGGTGGGTCGGGCCCGCGCGGTCGCGTAGCGCGCCCGACTGGCGTCCGTTCACCGGCGGGCTGTCGGCGCGCTCCACCGCCCATGCCTTGTCCATCCTGGGGGCGATGTTCCGCTGGCTGATCCAGCAACGCTATGTGCTGGCCAATCCGTTCGCGGGCATCAAGGTGCGGGGAGGAGGGCGGGCCGCGGCGCTGGACAGCTCGCACGCGTTCACCGAAGGCGAATGGCTGCAGATCCGCACCCTTGCCGACGGCCTGGAGTGGTCCTATGGCTGGGACGGCCCGGCGGCCCAGCGGCTGCGCTTTGTGCTGGACTTCGGCTACGCCACCGGGCTGCGCGCCAGCGAACTCGTCAGCGCGACACTTGGCGGCATCGACATTGATGCCCACGGCGACCATTGGCTACATCTGGCTGGAAAGGGAGCCAAGCCGGGCAAGGTGGCGCTGCCCCCGTTGGCGCGCGTGGCGCTCGACCGCTATCTGGTGGGGCGCGGCCTGCCGGTCACGCCTGCGCGTTGGGACCCGCATACCCCGTTGATCGGCGGCCTTGGCCAGGATCCGGCCAGCGGCATTACCGGCACGCGGCTGTGGGGCGTGTTGCGGCGGTTCTTCGTGCAAGCGGCGAAGTTGATCCAGGCGGACCACCCGGTTGCCGCCGAAAAGCTGCGGCAGGCCAGCCCGCACTGGATGCGACACTATATACCCTACCGGATTATGTCTCGTAATCGCGTGATGGCCCGTTTTTCAGGGCAAACGGGCGACGCCGGATA
>NZ_JBYTAH010000145.1:0-4267 GCF_058787975.1 Cupriavidus sp. FW305-26 | reverse complement strand
CCCTTTCCCACCCGATGCGCCCGACTCAAGTGAGGTGAACCATGAAAATGAAGACAAGTAGCAAGACGGCTCCATCCGAGGCAAGCGCCCTCTCCCATGACAGCTATGAGGAGAATCTCCACCTGCTTCAAATCGAGCTGGTCAAACTACAGAAGCACTTCATTTCCTGCAGCGACCGGATTCTGGTGATTTTTGAGGGAAGGGATGCGTCTGGGAAGGATGGGACCATCAAGCGCATTGTCGAACACCTCAGTCCGCGTGAAACGCGCGTCGTCGCACTGGGGAAGCCATCCGACCGTGACCGAGGCTCCTGGTACTTCCGCCGCTATGCGGCCGAGCTGCCTGCGGCCGGCGAGTTCACCCTTTTCAATCGCAGTTGGTACAACCGGGCCGGTGTGGAACATGTGATGGGCTTCTGCACCAAGGACGAGCATGAGGAGTTCATGGCAAGTGTCCCAGAGTTCGAACGGATGCTCGTGCGTTCCGGAATTCGTCTTATCAAGTACTACCTTGACATCAGCAAGGCCGAACAGAAGAAGCGCATCGAAGAGCGCCGCCGGGACCCGCTAAAGCAGTGGAAAGTCAGCCCCATTGACGAACAAGCGGTATCGCTTTGGAAGAAATACAGTAAGGCACGGAACGAGATGTTTGCTCGAACCAGCGACATCGTGCCATGGAACGTCGTGCGCGCCGACGACAAGCATGTCGCACGCCTCAGCGTCATCAAGGATCTACTGACCCGCCTTCACTATGCGCACAAGGACGCTGAGCTGATTCGCCCTAATCCGGAAGTTGTGTTTCCTTATGCAGAGGAACATCTTCTGAGCGGGGCGATTTCGAAGTGAGACGGTAGCGCAGCACGAACTTGTGACCTGCGAGGATGGATGAGATGAAGACCAGCATCATTGAAGTTGGAGGCCTGCTGTCCGTTCTGAGCAGGGGCGGAGGCTAATTGGGTCGCTGGCAGCACTACGGTGAAGTATGACGAAGCCGTAACAAGCCCGAGGGATGACCGGGCTGGGCATGGCGATGTTGTACCCCAATCTGAGCGCTGCGGTAGCCGACATCGCACACCCCAGTTGGCGGGCGTCCGCCATCGGCATCTACCGCTTCTGGCGCGACCTCGGGTATGGCATCGGCGCGCTCTGCCTGGGCGCAGCTGCGGCGCTCGGTGGCCGCGTCGAGAGTGCATTCCGGTTCGTCGCCATCGCAATGGGAACAACAATTGAAAACAACCTGCCTCAGATGACGTCCAGAGGGATTTTTAGATAGCGAACGCCATTCGCATCGGGCGGCGGCAACTCCCCGGCTCGTATATTGACTTGCACCGACGGCAGAAGCAGCGTCGGCATCGCCAGCGTCGCATCGCGCGCCCGGCGCATGGCCACGAACTGTTCCTCGCTCACGCCGTCATGCACGTGGATATTGCCTTCGCGCTGAGCGCGCACCGTCGTTTCCCATGCAGGCCCGCGCCCCTCGGGCGGATAGTCGTGACACATAAAGAGCCGTGTATTGCTCGGCAGGTCCAGCAGCCTGCGGATGGAGCGATACAACTCGTGTGCGTCGCCGCCCGGGAAATCGCAGCGAGCCGTGCCGACGTCCGGCATGAACAGCGTATCGCCGACAAAGACCGCGTCCCCAATCTGGTAAGCCATGTCGGCGGGTGTATGCCCTGGCACATGAATCGCCCTGCCGGTCAGGCCGCCGATGGCAAACGTCGCTCCGTCGTCAAACAGGTGGTCGAACTGCGACCCGTCGAGCCGAAACTCAGGCTCCAGGTTAAAAAGCGTCTTGAAGACCCCCTGTACGTTGCGGATGTTCTGGCCTATTGCTGTCTGGCCACCCAGGTGTCGCTTCAGGTACGGCGCGGCAGACAGGTGGTCGGCATGCGCGTGCGTCTCGAGAATCCACTCGACTCTCAGTCCATGCGCGCGCACAAACGCAACAACCTTATCAGCACTTGCCGTCGATGTCCGACCCGCCTTGGGGTCGTAGTCCAGCACCGAGTCGATGATGGCGCACTCGGGGCGCCCCTCCTGAAAGACCACGTACGTCACAGTCCAGGTCGCAGGGTCGAAGAACGGCTGGATAGTCGGGTGCATGCTCGCCTCCTTGGATGCAGTACATTCTATTCACACACATTCTATTTTTCAATATAATATTAACAAGCAAAATGTAAACGACCTATGGACCAGCCCCACCCCGCCATCGACCTCGCCAGCATGCAAGCTGCTGCGGCGCAGGCCTGTGCCCTGCTCAAGGTGCTTGCCAATCCGGACCGCCTGCTGCTGATGTGCCGCCTGTCCCAAGGCGAGCTGTCTGTCGGTGAGCTGGAGGAACAGCTCGGCATCCGGCAGCCGACGCTGTCTCAACAGCTCGGTGTGCTGCGCGAGAACAGCCTGGTGGCCACGCGCCGTGACGGCAAGAGCATCTTCTATTCGGTGGCGAGCCCCCAGGCGCTTGCCGTCATGGCGGTCCTTTATGAACAGTTCTGTGCCAACCCCGATCAGGAGGCGACATGCTGATTGACCTCGCTAACTTCACGCCCGGCCTGTCACTGGTCGGCGGGCTCATCATCGGTGCGGCGGCCGCCGTGCTGCTGCTGTTCAACGGCCGCATTGCCGGCATCAGCGGCATCTTCGGCGGCCTGCTTAGCCTGCCTCGAAAGGACATGGCCTGGCGCCTGACCTTCCTCGCTGGCCTGGTTGGCGCTCCTGTGATTGCGAGCATGCTCGGCAAGCCCGCCATTGCGGATATCCAGGCAAGCTGGGGCGAAATCCTGGCCGCCGGCTTCCTGGTCGGCCTTGGCACCCGCTACGCCAGCGGCTGCACCAGCGGCCATGGCGTGTGCGGCATCTCGCGCGGCTCCATCCGCTCGCTGGTCGCCACCCTCACCTTCATGGTGGCGGGATTCCTGACTGTCTTCGTGCAACGGCACCTGATTGGAGGCTGATATGACCGCCATGACTGCACTCGTCGCAGGCCTGCTATTTGGCATTGGCCTGATGGTCTCCGGCATGGCCAACCCGGCCAAGGTGCTGGGCTTTCTTGACCTTGCAGGAACCTGGGACCCGTCCCTCGCTTTTGTGATGGCCGGTGCCATTGTCATTGGCTCGCTCGCCTTCCTCATCGCCAAACACCGCAAACGCTCCTTCCTGGGGCTGCCTGTGCAACTGCCGGCCAGCACGGCCGTAACGCTGCGGCTGGTACTGGGCAGCGCCGCCTTCGGCGTCGGCTGGGGTCTGGCCGGCTTCTGCCCTGGTCCCGCGCTGGTTGCCCTGGGCGCTGGCTATCCGAAGGCCATTGGCTTTGTGGCAGCAATGGTGGCTGGCATGCTCGTGTTCGAGGTCGCGGAGCGCGCCAAATCAAGCATGCAACGGGCGTAAGCACGCCGGCACTGGCAGCGAAGTGCAGTTGGATAGAGGCGTGGCAGAGGAACAAACAATGCGCCGCAGGGCTGGCGCCGACGGGCGAAGTGGCGCTTTACACGGTTCCCGCTGACTTGCTGCCCTCATAGTCGATTTCCAGGTATTCCGCCGCCGGATTTGTTCCTGGCCAGACCGTTTCCTGGCAACCGGAGCATTGCTGCTGAGGGCATCCGCAAAAATGGTCTGCGCAGATTGCTCCTGCGCAGACCAGCACATCGATGGGACTGAACACCCGGTACACCCATCGCTTCGTTGATCCCAATCAACTCAAATCCCTGACCGCCGCATACCTTGGACTAGGAACCATCATGTTTTCATAGGAGGATCTCCCATGTCCACCAACCATCGCCTCTCTACCCTTATCACTGCGGCCGCCGTGCTAGCGTGGGCGCCAGCAGCTTTCCCGGCGTCGCCGGCTACCGGCATTGAGCATGAGCAGCACCATCCTGAAAAGCGGCAAGATAAGGCTCCGGTCGTAACTCCCGGAGTTTCCAGCGATGCAAAGCTGGACGCCCAGGTTGCCCACCTGCGTGCCATCAGAGAGCGGCTTTCGCGTGCCAAAACGCCGGAGGAGCGTCAGGCCCTCTTGGCTGAACGCCATCAGGTCATGCAAGATGCAATGGCCATCATGCAAAAGGACATGATGAAAATGGGCGGCCCTGCTCGTATGGCTCCTGGCAAGAGAGTCGCCAAGGGAAACGCCCCATCAAATCAAATGCAGATGTGCCAAGACATGGCGGGTAGTCACATGGCGTTCATGCAGGAAATGATGCAGACGATGGCCAACGACCAAGGCATGGGCCCGGGCATGGGCATGGGTCCGGGCATGGGTCCGGGCA
>NZ_JBYTAH010000144.1:0-4925 GCF_058787975.1 Cupriavidus sp. FW305-26 | reverse complement strand
GCCCCAGCAGCACCCCCGCCCACGCCATCAGCGCCAGGAACGCGGCATAGCAGAGCATGATCGCCGCCACGTCGAAGCGGCCAAAGGTAATGGCCGAAGTCTTCATGCCGATCAGGAGGTCGTCGTCACGATCGACCATCGCATAAGCCGTGTCATACGCCACCGCCCAGAACACATTGGCCAGCAGCATCAGCCACGCCACCGGCGGCACCTGGTCCTGGATCGCGGCAAACGCCATCGGGATACCAAAGCCAAACGCGATGCCGAGATAAGCCTGCGGAATCGCAAAGAAGCGCTTGAAGAACGGGTAAGTGCCGGCCACCACCGCCGCCACCACCGCCAGCCATTTGGTCAGCGCATTGAGCGGCAACACCAGCGCAAAAGCCACCAGCGCCAGCACGGCGGCGACGGCCAGCGCTTCCCACGCTGCGATCTTGCCCGCGGTCAGCGGCCGTTCCCTGGTGCGCTTGACGTGCTTGTCGAAGTCGCGGTCCGCCCAGTCGTTGATGGCGCAGCCAGCCGAGCGCATCAGAAAGGTGCCCGCCACGAAGATCCAGAACAGCCCCCACGCCGGCGGCCCGCCCGCGGCCATCCACATGGCCCACAGCGTCGGCCACAGCAGCAGCAGCGTGCCGATCGGCTTGTCGATGCGCACCAGGCGCGCGTAGAGGGAAAGGCGTTCAAGCATGGGCGTGGGGGGCAACGGCGAGAGGGTCTGCACTGCGCGGATCCGGGAAGGAGGATTCAATGAAAACGCGCCGCAGCCCGGACGGTTGCGACGCGCAGTGCCGGCCGCTACTGAAGGGCAGCCGGAGGTGGCAAGCTGGCCTCAGGCCAGCATCGCGCGCAGCATCCACGCGGTCTTTTCGTGCGTCTGCATGCGCTGGGTCAGCAGGTCGGCCGACGGTTCGTCGCCGGCGGCGTCGATCACCGGGAACAGCGAACGCGCGGTGCGCACCACGGCTTCCTGGCCTTCGACCAGCTTGCGGATCATTTCGGTGGCCTCGGGCACGCCCTCTTCCTCCGCGATCGAAGACAGGCGGGCGTATTCCTTGTAGGTGCCCGGTGCCGGGTAGCCCAGCGCGCGGATACGCTCGGCGATCGAGTCCACGGCGAGCGCCAGCTCGGTGTACTGGGTCTCGAACATCAGATGCAGCGTATTGAACATGGGACCCGTCACGTTCCAGTGGAAGTTATGGGTCTTGAGGTAGAGGGTGTAGGTGTCCGCCAGCAGCTTGGACAGGCCTTCCGCGATCTTCTTGCGGTCCTTGTCGGAAATACCGATATTCACGCTCATCTCATTCTTCTTTGCCATGGTAAATACGCTCCGTTCTGGTAAAGCCACGAGGGGCGCCGCCGGCGCTTGCCATGTTTTGGGGCCGGGCGGCGCAGTACCCGCATTATTGCACTAGCCGGCAATCCCGGCCAAACCCCGGGCCACCTCGCTGAACATCACGGTCGCGCCGAGCACGATCACGGCGGCGCCGATTTCCTTGCGCCACAGCTTGTGGCGCAGCCGCGCGGCATCGGCGCGCCCGGGCTGGTCGTGCCCGTCATGCCACAGCTGTCGCCACTCTTGGATAAACAACCGGATCATCGCCATCATCGTTCTCCGCGGCGCGGCATCCCGCCAGGGGCGCCGCGCCCGGCTGCCGCTTACTTCAGGTTGAGCGCGCGCTTCACGCCCTCGCCGTAGGCCGGGTCGGCCTTGGTGAAGTGCTCCAGCTGCACGCGCACGATCGCCTCAGGCACGCCCTGCATCGCCGCCGCGATATTGGCGAACAGGCGCTGGCGCTGGCCTTCGTCGAACAGGCGGAACAGCGCGCCGGGCTGGCTGTAGTAGTCCGGGTCGACGCGGTGGTCCCAGTGGTCGGCGGCACCATCCAGTGCCAGCGGCGGCTCGATCGCGCGTTCGCTGGCGGCGTAGGCGCCTTCGCGGTTGGGCTCGTAGTTGAGCTTGCCTCCCTGGTTGCCGTCCACGCGCATCGCGCCGTCACGGTGGAAGCTGTTGTGGAACGGGCATTTCGGCGCATTCACCGGGATCTGGTTGTGGTTGATCCCCAGGCGGTAGCGCTGCGTGTCGCCGTACGAGAACAGCCGCCCCTGCAGCATCTTGTCGGGCGAGAAGCCGATGCCCGGCACGATATTGGCTGGATTCATCGCCACCTGCTCGACCTCGGCAAAGTAGTTGTCCGGGTTGCGGTTGAGCTCGAGCACGCCCACGTCGATCAGCGGGTAGTCCTTGTGCGGCCAGACCTTGGTCAGGTCGAACGGATTGATGTGGTACTTGGCCGCATCCGCCTCCGGCATGATCTGCACGCGCAGGTTCCAGCGCGGGAAATTGCCTGTCTCGATGTTCTCGAACAGGTCGCGCTGCGCGCTTTCGCGGTCCGTTGCCACGACCTTGGCCGCTTCTTCATTGGTCCAGTTGGCGATGCCCTGCTGCGACTTGAAGTGGAACTTGACCCAGAAGCGCTCGTTGTTCGCGTTGATGAACGAGTACGTGTGCGAGCCGAAGCCGTGGATCTGGCGGTAGTTCTGCGGCAGACCGCGGTCGCTCATCAGGATGGTGACCTGGTGCAGCGATTCCGGATGGCGCGACCAGAAGTCCCACACCGCGATCGGGTCGCGCAGGTTGGTGCGCGGATTGCGCTTCTGCGTGTGGATAAAGTCCGGGAACTTGAGCGGGTCGCGCACGAAGAACACCGGGGTATTGTTGCCGACCACGTCCCAGTTGCCTTCGTCGGTGTAGAACTTGATCGAGAAGCCGCGCACGTCGCGCTCGGCATCGGCCGCGCCGCGCTCGCCGGCCACGGTCGAGAAGCGGATGAACAGCGGCGTCTCCTTGCCGACCTGGGCAAAGACCGAAGCCTTGGTGTACCTGGTGATGTCGTGGGTGACCTTGAGCGTGCCATAAGCGCCCGAGCCCTTGGCATGCACGCGCCGCTCGGGGATGACCTCGCGGTCGAAGTGGGCCAGCTTTTCGAGGAACCAGACATCCTGCAGCAGCATCGGGCCGCGCGGACCGGCCGTCTGCGCGTTCTGGTTGTCGGCGACGGGTGCGCCGGCGGCAGTGGTAAGGGTGTCCTTCTTGCTCATCTTTTCCTCTTTGTGGGTAGGCTGAAAGGGAACGCCGCATCAGAGCGCGGCGGCATAGCAGGCAAGGCAATCGAGCAGGCAGCGCCCCACGCGGAGGGGAAACGGGCGCCCGTTGATTGTTGTCGGAGAGAACTGGGCGCTGGTGCTCATCATTGGTTCCTGTCTCAGGTCGATGCCATCTGCATCGACAGGAGTCAGCCTACCAACGATCTATCGAATTGAGAATTCAATTATTTATACCTATGCATTAGGTCAAATCTATCTGGGATTTCTGCAACTTATCGCAGCGGAAGGTGACCGCCCGAAGACAGATCCCTGAAATACCCCGTTGCGGGGCCGGAAATGACAACGGCCGCAACGGAATCTCCGGTGCGGCCGAGGGAAATGCCGGTACTGTGGGGGCAGGAAGATCAGGCCGCTTCGGCCAGCTCCTTGGCGTCCAGCTTGCGCACGCCGGCGAGTTCGCACGCGGCCACGGCGTTGGCCAGCGCTTCCATAGCCGGCAGCCGGGTGAAGCTCTTGCGCCAGGCCAGCACCACGCGCCGGTCGGGCACCGGATCGGCAAACGGCACGTAGGACAGCATGTCGCCCTTGGCCTTCAGGTCGGGCACCGAGGTGCGCGGCAGCACGGTGATGCCGACCCCGCTGGCCACCATATGGCGAATGGTTTCCAGCGACGAGCCCTCGAAGGTCTTCTGGATGCCGTCGGCCGCCTGCGAGAAGCGCGACAGTTCCGGGCACACGCCCAGCACATGGTCGCGGAAGCAGTGGCCGCTGCCCAGCAGCAGCATGGTTTGCTGCTTCAGTTCATCGGGGTCGATGGAGCGCGCCTGCGCCAGCTGGTGGCCGCGCGGCACGGCGACGACAAAGGGTTCGTCGTAGAGCGGGCGCACCGTCAGGCCCGAATCCGCGAACGGCTCGGCCATCACCGCGCAGTCGATCTCACCCTGCTTGAGCAGCTCGATCAGCTTGTGGGTGTAGTTCTCCTGCAGCATCAGCGGCATCTGCGGCACGGTCTCGATCATCTGCTTGACCAGCGACGGCAGCAGGTACGGCCCGATGGTGTAGATCACGCCCACGCGCAGCGGACCCGCAAGCGGGTCCTTGCCCTGCTTGGCGATCTCGCGAATGGCCATGGTCTGTTCAAGCACGCGCTGGGCCTGCGCCACGATCTGCTCGCCGACCGACGTCACCGACACCTCGGAGGTGCCGCGCTCGAAAATCTGCACGTTGAGTTCGTCTTCCAGCTTCTTGATCGCGACCGACAGCGTCGGCTGCGACACAAAGCAGGCTTCGGCGGCCCGGCCGAAATGGCGCTCGCGCGCCACGGCGACGATGTACTTGAGTTCGGTGAGCGTCATGACTTATCAGTTTCCGGTAGGCGATAGATTTTACCTTCGATTGCCGCTTCTGTCAGAGCGCCAGCCCGAATAGCCCGCAGCGGACTGGCGGGTGCGCTGGATGGCGCACATCCCGTCGAAAAACCAGCCCGCGATCAAGCCTTGAGGTAGTGCTCGCGCCCACCCAGCCAGCGCGAAAGGTGCGCTTCCACCGCTTCCGGGTAGCGCGCCAGCATCAGTTCGGCCGCCTCCTGCGCGTATTCCACCAGCCACGCGTCGGTCTGCAGGTCGGCAAAGCGCAACATCGCTTCGCCGGACTGGCGCGCACCCAGGAACTCGCCCGGGCCGCGGATCTCCAGGTCGCGCCGGGCGATCTCGAAGCCGTCGGTGGTCTCGCGCATGGTCGCCAGGCGCTCGCGCGCGGTCGGCGACAGCGGCGCCTGGTACATCAGCAGGCAGACCGATTCGGCGCTGCCCCGCCCCACC
>NZ_JBYTAH010000143.1:0-5043 GCF_058787975.1 Cupriavidus sp. FW305-26 | reverse complement strand
GGCTTCCGTGATGACCACTACTTCTTCTTGAAGATCCGGGCGGCCTTCCCCGGAAATCGGTGAAGAACCATTTTTTTCGATGGGTGGCCAAGGCGCTTTCGTCTGGGGCGCATACGGCGTGACGGCGCTGCTGTTCGCTGTCGAAGTCCTGCTGGTACTGCGCTGCGGCGTGTCGACTCGGCGCACGCTGGCAGATGCGCACCCCGCCGCGCCCGGCATGCGGCTGCAAGATCAACGGGGTACGCAATGAGGATGCTCAACAAGGCGCGCGGGCGACGCCTGCTCATGATCGCCGTGGGATTGCTGTTGCTTTGGACGGCTGCCGCATTGATCCTGAATGCCTTCCGCAGCAATATGGTGTTCTTCTTCTCGCCAAGCCAGCTCGCGGCAGGGGAGGGCCCGCGCGACAAGGCCTTCCGCCTTGGCGGCATGGTCGAGCGCGGCAGCCTGCGGCGCGCCCCGGATGGGCTGGGGGCGTCCTTCATACTGACCGATACGGTCAACCGGGTGCAGGTGGTCTACCGCGGCATGCTGCCCGATTTGTTTGGCGAAGGGCAGGGTGCCATTGCGTTCGGCCGCATGGGTGGCAACGGCATCTTCGCGGCCGAGGAGGTGCTGGCCAAGCATGATGAAGCGTACATGCCGCCGGAGGTCGCCGCTTCGCTCAAGCTCGCCGAAGCGGCGCAGAAAGGTGGGGCCAGATGATTCCCGAACTCGGTCAATGGTGCCTGGCGCTTGCGCTCGCGCTGTCGCTGTCGCAAGCGGCGCTGCCGCTCCTGGGGGCGGTGCGCGGCGTCGATGGCTGGATGCGCACCGCACATGCCGCAGCACGCATGCAGTTCCTGTTTCTCTCGCTGGCCTTTGTTTTCCTGTCGGCGGCGCTGCTGGGGAACGATTTTTCGGTGCGCTATGTCGCAAACCACTCGAACAGCAGCCTGCCGGCGATCTATCGCTTTGCCGCCGCCTGGGGCGGCCATGAGGGATCGTTGCTGCTTTGGTCACTACTGCTGGCAGCCTGGTCGGCCCTGGTGAGCTGGCGCAGCGACAGCCTGCCGCTGATGTTCTCGTCACGCGTGCTGGCCGTCCTGGGCATCGTGTCGAGCGGCTTCCTTTGCTTCATGCTGTTCACCTCGAATCCTTTCGAGCGCCTGTGGCCGGCGCCCCCGGACGGCGGTGACCTCAACCCACTGTTGCAGGACATCGGGCTGGTGATCCACCCGCCGATGCTGTATATCGGCTATGTCGGACTGGCGGTGCCCTTCGCGTTCTCGGTGGCCTCCCTTCTGACCGGGCGCATCGATTCACTCTGGGCACGCTGGTGCCGGCCATGGACCATCGGCGCCTGGCTGTTCCTGACACTCGGCATCGCCCTTGGCAGTGCCTGGGCCTACTACGAACTGGGTTGGGGCGGCTGGTGGTTCTGGGATCCGGTCGAGAATGCTTCCTTCATGCCATGGCTGCTTGCCACCGCGCTCATGCATTCGCTGGCGGTCACGGAAAAGCGGGGCATATTCGCCGGCTGGACCCTGTTGCTGGCGATCGCGGCCTTTGGCCTGAGCTTGCTGGGCGCCTTTCTGGTGCGCTCCGGCGTGCTGACCTCCGTGCATGCCTTTGCCGCGGATCCGGGGCGCGGCGTGTTCCTGCTGTCATTGTTCGCATTCATCGTCGGCGGCGCACTCTGTTTGTACGCGTGGCGCATGGGGCGCGTGCGGAGCAGTTCGGCGTTCGCGCCGTTCTCGCGCGAAGGGGTGCTGATGCTGAACAATCTGTTCCTGGCCGTAGCAACCGCGTCTGTTTTGCTGGGCACAGTCTATCCGCTGGCGCTCGATAGCCTGGGCCTGGCGAAGATATCAGTCGGTGCGCCGTATTTCGAGGCGGTGTTTGTGCCGCTGGTCGTGCCAATGCTGTTTCTGATGGGCGTGGGCCCGCTGATGCGCTGGAAGCATGCTTCGCTGCCGGATCTGAAGCGTCGGCTGAAATGGGCGCTGGCCGCGGCGCTTGCCTTTGGCCTGGTCACGCCCTGGCTGCTAGGCACATCGAGCATCGGCATCAGCCTCGGCCTCGCCCTGGCCGGCTGGATCACCTGTGCTCTGGTCGCGACCGCGGCCGAGAGCGTGCGCGACCGGCGCGGGGCAGGGGCGTTGCGCAGTCTGGCCGCCCGTCCGCTGTCGTTCCACGGCATGTTGATCGCGCACCTTGGCATTGCAGTGTGCATTGTCGGGGTCACCATGGTCGGCGGCTATGCAGGCGAACGCACGGTGAGCATGTCGGTCGGCGACTCGCTCGAGTTCCGCGACTACCGCTTCCGCTTCGACTCGGTGGAAACACTGGCGCGCGACAACTACCAGGCCCGGCGCGCGAGCATTACGGTGACGCGAGACGGCCAGCTGGTGACATTGCTGCGGCCAGAGAAGCGCTTCTATCCGGTTCAGCGCAAGGTGATGACCGAGGCGGCGATCGATCCCGGCCTGACGCGTGACCTCTATGTATCGCTTGGCGAAGCGTTGTCCGACGGTAGCTGGACTTTGCGGCTTTACCACAAGCCGTTCATAAGCTGGATCTGGTCCGGCTGCCTGCTGATGGCATTTGGCGGCTTGCTTGCGCTCGGCGACCGCCGCTATCGGGCGCGCACCGCGCCGGCCGCCACGCCGCTGAACCTGGGGGTGGAATGATGCGACGGTTTGTTCCTGCTGCGATCTTCATCATGCTCTTGCTGCTGCTCGGCCTCGGGCTTGCGCCGAGACCGAGCAGTCTGCCATCCCCCCTGATCGGCAAGAGCGCGCCGGCTTTCAGGCTGCCCTTGCTGGACGCGCCTCAGCAAACTGTGGCGCCTGCCGATCTGCGCGGACAGGTCTGGGTGCTGAACGTCTGGGCATCGTGGTGCGGCGCCTGCCGCGAGGAGCATCCGAAGCTGATGGAGCTGGCGCGCCTTACCCGGGTGCCCATCTATGGGCTGGATTACAAGGATGGGCGCGACGAGGCCGGTGCCTGGCTTGCGCGGCACGGCAACCCTTATCGCGCCAGTCTGTTCGATGCCGATGGCCGGGTCGGCATCGACTACGGCGTGTACGGTGTTCCGGAAACCTTCGTGATTGACCGTCGCGGCGTGATACGCCACAAGCATGTCGGTCCGCTGACCGAGGAGGTGGTGCGCAAAGAACTGTTGCCGATGTTGGCGGCGCTCGAGAACGAGCCGGACGTAGCACTGGCAAGCAGGGGAAAAGGGGGCTGACATGAAATCAAGCGTTCGCCGGTGGTGCGTACTTGGGTGTTTGCTGGGCGGTCTGCTGGCCAATGCAATCGGCGCCGAGCCGGCACAGGCCGATGCCGAGCAGGCTCTGCAGGCCCGGGTCATGAGGCTGGCCGTCGATCTGCGTTGCGTGGTATGCCAGAACCAGTCGCTTGCCGATTCCAATGCCAGCCTGGCGATTGACTTGCGCAGCGAGATTGCCGGCATGCTGCGCGATGGGAAAAGCGAGCGCGATGTGACCGAGTTCATGGTGCAGCGCTACGGCGATTTCGTGCTGTACAGCCCGCCGCTGCAGCCCACCACCTGGCTCCTGTGGCTTGGCCCGTTCCTGCTCATGTTGGTGGGAATGGTGGTGCTCTACCGGCATGCTGCCGGATCGCGGGCACGCGAGCGGGCGGGTAAGGCTGGCGGCAGCGAGGAGGGAAGCATATGACATCGGCGCAGGTATTCTGGGGATTCGCCACCGCCCTGACCATTGGTGCGCTGCTGACCGTATTGCAGCCAATGGTGGCAGGTATCGCCGTTGCGAAAGGCCGGGCGCGCCGGGTTCAGTTCCTGGCCGGGCTAGCTATCACGCTGGTGGCCCTGGCAGGGTATCTTGCTGTCGGCCGGCCGGACCTGATCGGGCCGGAATCCGGCAGCGGGTCAGGAGCAACGCTGCGGGAAACGTCGATTCCGCATCTGATCAAGCGTCTTGAGGCGCATCTGCAGCAACGGCCTGGCGATGCCGATGCCGCACTGTTGCTCGCGCGCTCATACTATGCCGCAGCCCGTTTCGCCGAGGCGGTGCCGGCGTTCGAGCGCGCATTCGTGCTGAAGGCACCCGCGGCACCGCAGCTTGCCGATTATGCCGATGCGCGTACTGCGCAAACAGGGGGCACTTTTGATGCGCAGGCACAGAAGGCTGTTGAACGCGCGCTGGCACTTGATGCGCAGCATGTGAAGTCGCTGTGGCTGGCGGGCAGCTTTGCCTTCAATGACCGGCGCCCTGCCGACGCGATTGTTTACTGGACGCGCCTGGCGCCATTGCTGCCAGCCGATTCCGAAGAGCTACGCCGTCTGCAGGCCAACATTGCTGGAGCGCGTGCGCAGGTGGGGACCGGTTCGGCTGTTGCGGGCAACAAGAAGCAGCTTTCCGGCACCGTAGCAATTGCCCCCGAATTGCAGGCGTCTGTTGGCAGCACCGACACGCTCTACGTATTCGCACGCGGGCTGCAAGGGCCGCCGATGCCGCTGGCTGTCTTCAAGGCAGTGCCTGGACGCTGGCCGGTGGCGTTTTCGCTGGACGAGAGCATGGCGGTGATGGGCGGTGCGCGCCTGAGTGAGCGGGAAAGCGCGATGGTTGTCGCACGAATCTCACGTTCCGGCCAGGCGATCGGCCAGCCAGGCGACCTGGAAAGCGGGGCGGTACAGGTGAAGGTGGGCGCTGCTGGCATCCAGCTGTTGATTGATACGGTAAGGAAATGAGGGTTGATCCGCGACGATCATAGGGTAGACGACCAGCTGCCGCTGCCCACAACGCCGCCCAGCGTCTCAGTAGCGGATTCTGTGGTCCCGCGATGTGCTGCTTGATCGCAACTTAATGGATTGCTTATGCGTCGGCTAAGAATATATGAATTTACCTTAAGTGGGTGAGCAGATATCTTTCCAGCATTGCCGCCACGCCGCCAAAGCACGCCTGGTGCATGCATCCCTACATTCACCAGCAGCGGAGTATGTCTTGAGCGTCAGCACTGAGCAGGTCACCGAAGCCCTGCGCACCGTCATCGACCCCAATACGGGCAAGGACCTGG
>NZ_JBYTAH010000142.1:0-5258 GCF_058787975.1 Cupriavidus sp. FW305-26 | reverse complement strand
CTTCACCACCCCACCCCACAACGCCAGCTCCCGCTGAATCCGATCTCCCAGCGCCTTCGGCGTGCTGATATTCACGTCATACCCCCCAGCCGTCATCCGTTGCCGGAAAGCAGCATCCTCCCCAACCGCCTTCTGCGCCTTGACCAGCTTGTCCACCACATCAGCCGGCAGCTTCTGCGGCCCCACCAGCGCATACCAGCCAGTCAGGTCATAGTCCTTCTGGCCAGACTCGATCATGGTCGGCACGTTCGGCAATGCCGGGTTGCGGGTCTTCGACGTGACCGCCAGCGCCCGCACCTTGCCGCCATTGATATGCCCGATGGCCGTGCCGGTAATATCGAACATGAACGTGACCTTGCCGCTCATCACGTCAGCCATGGCCGGCGCATTGCCCTTGTACGGCACATGCAGCATCTTCACGCTGTTCATCTGAGCCAGCAATTCCGCCGACAGGTGGTTCGATGCCCCAATGCCGGCCGAGCCGAACGAGACCCCCTCAGGATGCTTGCGCGCATAGTCGACCAGCTCGCCCACGTTCTTCGCCGGGAAGTCCTTGTTCACCAGCAGCACGTTGGTGTAATCGGTGATCAGGCCGATATAGGTAAAGTCCTTGACCGGATTGAAATTGACCGAGTGCTGGATCAGCGGCGTCATGGTCATGGTCGGGCTGGCGACGAAATACAGCGTGTAGCCGTCCGGCGCCGCCTTGGCGGTCATGTCGGCGGCGATCGCGCCGCTGGCGCCCGCGCGGTTATCCACCACCACCGGCTGCTTGAGCACGCGCCCGAGTTGCTCGGCATAGATGCGCGCGGCTGTGTCGACCGGGCCGCCGGGCGCGTAACCCACCAGCAGCTTGATCGGCCGCGACGGGTAGGCGTCGGCGGCCCACGCCGCGCCCTGCAGCAGCAGCGTGGCGGTCAGGGCTGACAGTGTCGTCCATGTCTTCATTATTGTCTCCTCCAGGTAAGGCTGATATTGCCCGGGGCCGGCGGGCCCGGCGGGCGCTTAATCGAGCATGGCGCGCAGCGGCTGCTTGAGCAGCTTGCCGCTCGCCGTGGTCGGAATCACGTCGACGGTGCGGACCTCGGCCGGGCGCTTGTACGGGGCCAGGCTCTCGCGCAGGTAGGTGTCCAGCGCCTTGCGGTCAAGCTCGGCGCCGTCCTGCATTTCAATGAAGGCCACCACTTCCTCGTTGCCATCGCCGGTGGTGCGTCCGACCACGGCCGACTGGCGCACGCCCGGGAAGGCATTGATCACAGACTCGACCTCGATCGGGTAGACGTTGAAGCCGGAGCGGATGATCAGGTCCTTGGAGCGGCCGGAGATAAACAGCGCGCCGTCGGCATCCAGGTAGCCCAGGTCGCCGGTATTGAGCCAGCCGCCGGGCAGCAGCGCCTCGGCGGTCTGCTCGGGGTTGCGGTAGTAGCCCAGCATCACGCCCGGGCCGCGCACGCGGATCTGGCCGCGCTCGCCGGCGGGAAGCAGCTTGCCTTCGGCATCGGTGATCTCGATCTCGACGCCTTCGACGATATAGCCGGCCGAGCAGTCGGCGCGCGGGGCTTCCATGCGCGTGATGAAGAGCGAGCCGGCGTATTCGGTGATGCCGTAGCCATGGTGCAGCGCCTGGCCGAACAGGGTTTCGACCTCGCGCTTGAGCGTGGGGTCCAGCGGCGCGCCGCCGGTATAGAGGTAGCGCAGGCGCGGATAGGCGCCGGGCTTCGCGCCGACGGTGGGCGCCACCGCCATGATGCGCGTGAACATGGTCGGCACGCCCTGCAGGATGGTGACGCCGGGCGATGCCAGCGACTCGAACACTTCATTGGCGTCGAAGCGCGGGCGCAGGAACAGGCTGGCGCCCGCATACAGCGTGGCCATCAGCACCGTGGCAATGCCGAAGATATGCGACATCGGCAAGGCGCCGTAGGCCACGTCGGCCGGGCCCATGTCGCGCGAGGTGGCAGAGATGCGCGCAAACTGGGTCAGGCCCGCATGCGGCACCATCACGCCCTTGGGCGCGCCGGTGGTGCCGGAGGTATAGATCAGCGTGGCGACGCTGCGGGCCAGCCCGGCCGGCTCGCGCTGCGGCGCGGTGGCCGCGCGCACCACCCGCATGCCAGCGTCGAACACCGGGCAGCCGGTGGCCTGTGCGCCCAGCCGCTCGCCGTGCGCCGCGGCCACGTCGGAGGCATGGCCGGTGAACAGCACCAGCGCCGGCTGCGCATGATCGCGGATATTGTCGATCTCGCGCGCGGACAGGCGCGCATTGACCTGGATCGGCCAGGCATGCAGCAGGCTGCTGGCGAACAGCGTGACCACCATCTCGTTGCAGTTCTCGCCGACCACCATCACGCGGTCGCCCTCGCCCACGCCCCGCGCCGCCAGCCAGTCGCGGGCGGCCTCGATGCACCGCCACAGCTCGCCGTAGCTGATGACGGCGCCGTTCTCGTGCAGGCACGGCGCGTCGGGCGTCTGCGCGGCCCAGTAGCGGGGGATGTCGTGGATGTATTCGGGGCGGAAGGAAGACATGGTGCTGGTGGGTCTCTCGATGCAGGCTGACTCGGATATGCGGCGGAATACACCCGGCCACATGAAACTGGCTGCATCAGTTTGCTGCAAGCCCCGTGCCGCAGCCATTTGGAATTCACTAAGGCCGTGTTCGTCAACGCCACTGGCCAGCCGCAGTTCGCCCCGCCACCACCCGGCGCAGGTGGTTCCGCCTCCACGAAGGACGGCTTTATCATTGATGAAGCAAAGAATCGCGCCCGGCCCCTACAATCGGCCGGCACAATGAGGGCCGCCGCTTTGACGCACTGCACAACCAGGCAGGGCAAGAAGCGCCGCGCGGCCCGCGTACCACAGGGGACATTCAGATGGATTTGCGTTTCACCGCCGAGGAACAGGCCTTCCGCGAGGAGGTCCGCGCATTCGCGCAGGCCAGCCTGCCGGAAGACATCCGCAGCAAGGTTCTCAACCACCAGCGCGTGGAAAAGGACGACTACATCCGCTGGCACCGCATCCTGCAGGCGCGCGGCTGGGGTGCGCCGACCTGGCCCAGGCAATGGGGCGGCACCGGCTGGACCGCGCTGCAGCGCCTGATCTTCGAGATCGAGACCTTCCGCGCCGGCGCGCCGCGCCTGCTGCCGTTCGGCCTGACCATGATCGGGCCGGTGCTGATGAAGTACGCCAGCCCCGAGATGCAGCAGCGCTTCCTGCCGCGCATCCCCAATATCGACGACTTCTGGTGCCAGGGCTACTCCGAGCCGGGCTCGGGTTCCGACCTGGCCTCGCTGAAGACGCGCGCGGTGCGCAAGGGCGACAAGTACATCGTCAACGGCCAGAAGACCTGGACCACCATGGCCCACTTTGCCGACTGGATCTTCTGCCTGGTGCGCACCGACCCGGAGGCCAAGGCCCAGGAAGGCATCTCGATGCTGCTGATCGACATGAAGTCGCCCGGCGTGACGGTGCGCCCGATCAAGACGCTCGATGGCGGCCATGACGTCAACGAGACCTGGTTCGAAGACGTGGAAGTGCCGGTCGGGAACCTGGTCGGCGAAGAGAACCGCGCCTGGACCTATGCCAAGTACCTGCTCGGCCATGAGCGCACCGGCATTGCCGGCATCGGCCACTGCCACCGCGAGCTGCGCCTGCTCAAGCACTACGCCAGCCAGGCCACCGACGGCGCCGGCCGCCCGCTGATCGAAGACGTGCGCATGCGCGACAAGATCGCCCGCGTCGAGATGGACATCATGGCGCTGGAAATGCTGCTGCTTCGCGTCGCCACGCAGGCCGCCGGCACCCCCGGCCCCGAGGCCTCGATCGTCAAGATCCGCGGCTCCGAGGTGCAGCAGGACCTGGGCATGCTGATGATGGAAGTGGCCGGCCCCAACGCCTGGCCGTATTCGCCGGACTGGCTTGAGCCGGGCGCGACGCAGCCGGTGGCGGGCCCCGACTGGGCCGCCCCTGCCGCCTCCACCTACTACGACATGCGCAAGACCTCGATCTACGGAGGCGCGACCGAAGTGCAGAAGAACATCATCTCCAAGATGATCCTGGGTTTCTGAAGGGATAGCTGACATGGACTTCACCTACAGCGAAGAGCAACAGATGCTGGCGGACAGCCTGCGTCGCTTCATCGATACCGAATACACCTTCGAGGCCCGCCGCAAGAGCGCGCGCGCAGGCGAGAGCCTGGATCGCGGCGTGTGGAACAAGCTCGCTGAAATGGGCGTGCTGGGCCTGACCGTGCCGGCCGACTTCGGCGGCTTCGGCGAAGGCCCAGCCAGCCAGCTGGTGGTGCAGCGCGAACTGGGCCGCGGCCTGGTGCTGGAGCCGGTCACGCCCAGCGGCGTGATGGCCGCGGCCATCCTGGCCGCCCACGGCAGCGCCGCGCAGAAGGAACAATGGCTGCCCGCGATCGCCTCGGGCGAGCGCATCGTCACGCTGGCCTACCTGGAGCCGACCACCCGCTACCGCCCGGAATCGGCCCGCGCCAGCGCCGAGCGCAGCGGCGACGGCTACGTGCTCAACGGCATCAAGAGCGTGGTCTGGCACGGCGCCGCCGCCGACGCCTACCTGCTGACCGCGCGCGTGGCCGGCAGCAATGAGATTGCGTTGTTCCTGGTGCCGCGCGACAGCAAGGGCCTGGGCGTCACCGCCTACCCGACCGTCGACGGCCTGCGCGCCGCCGACCTGTCGCTGCAGGACGTGACGGTGCCGGCCAACGCGCTGGTGGGCCAGCCCGCCGACGGCCTGGCCGCGCTGGGCGTGGGCCTTGAGCACGGCGTTGCCGCGCTGTGCGCCGAGGGCGCCGGCGCCATGGAAAAGCTGATCGAGATCACCGCCGAGTACCTGGGCACGCGCCAGCAGTTCGGCAAGCCGCTGGCCAGCTTCCAGGCACTGCAGCACCGCATGGCCGACATGCTGGTGCAGAAGGAGCTGGCACTGTCGATGGCCTACGTCGCAGTCCAGGCGCTGGACGAGGCCGATCCCGCCGCGCGCCGCCGCATGCTGTCCGCGGCCAAGGTGACGCTGGCCCGCGCCGGGCGCTTCGTCGGCCAGCAGGCCGTGCAGCTGCACGGCGGCATGGGTATGACCGATGAGCTGTCCGTGGGCGACTACTTCAAGCGCCTGACCATGCTGGACCAGTTGCTGGGCGACAGCGACTACCACCTGCAGCGCTTCGGCGAAGTGATGGAAGCCTGACCCTGGCTGCGGCCGCTGGCCGCATGCTGGCGCGAGGCCGGGCACTTGCCCGG
>NZ_JBYTAH010000141.1:0-5278 GCF_058787975.1 Cupriavidus sp. FW305-26 | reverse complement strand
ATTCACGCCTCGGCCCACCTGTCCACACGTCAGTACGCCAGGCTCGTACATCGCTGGATCGAGTCCATCGGCTTAGACGACACGGCGTACGGCACCCACACCATGGGGCGGACCAAGGCGTCGCTCATCTACCGTAGAACCAAGAACCTTCGCGCAGTGCAATTGCTGCTGGGCCACACGAAGCTGGAGAGCACGGTTCGCCACCTCGGTATCGAAGTCGACGACGCGCTTGAGATGGCTGAGCAGACCGAAGTGTGACAAACCTCTGGCCGGCGAGGGGAGCGCTTGCCGGCCATCTACGGACGTTGGCTTATGCCGTGACGCCGACGCTCAAGCGTCAGTTCCACCCGGCTATCGGACGCCTGTGCGGAAGCGCACATACTGTGACGAAGCTTTTCCATACCGTCTTCAACGTTGAAACCGCGCATCGCGGAAATGCACCGGAGACGATTTTGGCATCACTACTTTATGGTGCCGATTGGGCCGGCGGGCTGGTGTTGGCGGTCGGAATATTCATAAGTATCCTGATCGCCCTGGAGCTCGGCCGGCTGGTGTGGCAATGGCAGGTTTCCTCCGGTCGCGAACCGGAGACAACGGGCGTCAGCGCGGTCGCAAGCGCGATATTCGCACTGCTTGGACTATTGATCGCCTTCACCTTTTCCGGGGCGGCAAGCCGCTTTGATATGCGGCGTACGCTGATCGTCCAGGAAGCCAACGATATCGGCACTGCTTACCTGCGTCTGGATCTGCTACCGCCACCAGCACGTAGTGAGTTGCAGGAGATATTCCGGCAATATCTCGATGCCCGGCTTGACGCCTATCGAGCCGTCCCAAACCGCAAACGCGTCGAGGCTTCCTTGGTACGTTCGGACGTGCTGCGTGAACGCCTCTGGACAAGATCCGTAACGGAGTCCCAGCGAACCGCTAGTACGGCGGCCACCATGCTTCTGTTACCAGCCCTCAATGCAGCATTCGACACGGCATCGACCCGACTCGCCGCAACAAAGGAACATCCACCCGTCGTCATCTTCGGCATGCTTTTCGCGCTTTGCTGGGTTGGGGCCTTGTTTGCGGGCTATGGCATGGCCAGCCGCAGTCCTCGAAGCTGGTTGCATGCGCTTTTTTTCGTGGCCTCGCTGACGGTGACACTCTATGTCATCGTCGACTTGGAGTTTCCGCGGCTGGGCATGATCCGCGTTGACACTTTCGATGAGGTGTTGCAGGAAGTCCGCAATGGAATGCGATGACCATTGACGCCAGGAAGCCTGCGCCCAGATGGTGCAAAGATGGTGGTCTGTGGAAATGTTAGATCTGTGACACGTTTCATAGCACAATTCTGTGCATGAAACGATCCTTGCATCCGACCCGGACCGTCGCCATGGGCTTCCTGCTGGCCATCATGGCAGGCAGCGTACTGTTGATGTTGCCTTGGTCACGCGTCGATGGCGGGAGCGCGCCCTGGCTCACCGCATTCTTTACCGCAGTCTCGGCGGTCTGCGTGACTGGCCTAGTTATCGTCGACACGGGAACTTACTGGTCCGGATTCGGCCAAGCGGTGATCATGGCACTGTTCCAGCTTGGCGGCTTTGGGATGATGACGGCCTCCACCCTTCTGGGCCTGATGGTCAACCGCTCGCTGCGATTGCGTGCTAGGTTGATTACCCGGGTTGAAACCCATACGATCAGTTTGGGTGACGTCACCGGCGTGGCGAAGCTGGTGCTGGTGGTGACATTGAGTTTAGAGGCGATCATCGCGGTGTGGCTAGCCTGGAGGCTGCATCTCACCTATTCCCTTCCTTGGCACGAAGCAGCGTGGATTGGTTTGTTTCATTCCATATCGGCCTTCAACAACGCCGGCTTCTCAACCCACGCAGACAGTCTTACACGCTATGCGGCCGATTTCTGGGTACTTGGGCCGGTGATGGTGGCAATCGTCATCGGCGGCATCGGTTTCCCCGTGCTGCAGGATTTGCGGAACAAGATTGCCGATCCACGCCGGTGGTCCCTGCATAGCAAGCTAACCTTGTCGGTTACAGGGGTGCTTCTCGCAACGGGTATTCTTGGCCTGCTGTTGTTCGAATGGAATAATCCAAGAACGCTCGGCGCCATGCCGACTGCAGGTAAGCTGTTGTCCGCGACATTTGCGTCCGTCTCCGCCCGTACCGCCGGATTCAACTCAATCGACATCGGCGCGCTAACTCATGAAAGCCTGGCGCTGCATTTTTTCTTGATGTTCGTTGGCGGAGGTAGCGCCAGTACCGCCGGCGGAGTCAAGGTTGGCACCATTGCAATACTCGCATTGCTGGTGCTCGCTGAGATCCGCGGTCGTGGCGACACTGAGGCGTTCGGGCGGCGCGTTAGCAACTCGGCACATAGGCAGGCGATCACCGTGCTGGCACTGGGAAGCGCCCTAATTACGGCGGGAACACTCACCATTCTATTCGTTACCGAGTTGCCGACTGATCAGGTCATCTTTGAAGTCATTTCAGCTTTCGGTACAGTTGGCTTGTCGACTGGCATCACAGCGGACCTTCCGGCTTCCGCTCAGCTTACGCTGACCGCGCTCATGTACGCAGGCCGGGTCGGCACCATTACGCTCGCCGTATCGTTGGCGATGGGCGAGCATCGCACGCCATACCGCTACCCTGAGGAGCACCCAATTGTTGGCTAGGTTATTTACCGAGCAATTCTCTTTCTCTGCAGGAGACAGCGTCGTTGTGATCGGGCTCGGACGTTTCGGCAGCTCAGTTGCGCAATCGCTAATCCGCCTCGGCCACGATGTCATGGGGATCGACAAGGATGCCGATCTTGTGCAGCGCTGGTCAAATGCGTTGACCTACGCAGTCCAAGCTGACTCGACTGATGTGGCTGTGATGCGCCAACTCGGCGTGGCGGATTTCTCTCACGCCATAGTCGCGATCGGCACAGACATGTCGTCCAGCCTGATGACTTTGATGTCACTGACCGAACTTGAGATCAAGGATATCTGGGTCAAGGCCTTTACCCCTGAGCATGGTCAGATCGCGCAACGCATCGGTGCGCACCATGTGGTTTATCCAGAAGCGGACATGGGTGCACGAGTTGCACATTTGATCACCGGTCGCATGATCGATTTCATCGAATTCGACGATGGCTTTGCCATCGCTAGGATCCATGCGCCAACTTCAACCCACAATAAGGCGCTGTTGGTGTCCAGGGTGCGCGAGAAATTCGGCGTTACCGTGGTGGGCATCAAGCGTCCCAACGAAGAGTTTGAACATGCGACAGCAACCACCACGATCCAGCCGGGAGACTTGCTGGTCGTCTCTGGGCCGACTAGCAAGATCGAACGATTCGCTGGCAGTACGGAAAAACAATAGCGGTGCGCACTTGTCATGGCTTGGACTGGTGGCTGATAGGCGCCCATGATTTAGTCCACCCCAACATCACCATACCAGTAGTAGCAGGCTCGCTTGCGCCGCGAGCGCGTCTTACCGTAACGGGCGAATCAACTCCCTGCCTGTCCTAGCGGACATCGATTCTGTAGCAACTTCCCACGCCGATGCACGCGTAGCCCCTTCAGTCGGACGCCGCCGCAGTAGATTCGTCGGCTCGTTCCATGCTCGGTCTTCGGCCCCTGGCATAAATGAAACCCCAGGTCAGCCCTATGGTGGCAGCTATCGCCGATGCCAAGAGCACGCCAAGCTTGGCAGCCCCAAGTAGGTTGACATCCTCGAACGCAAGCGTGGCGATGAATATCGACATCGTGAAGCCGATGCCGGCCAGTAGTCCAACCAGGCATACGCCGCGCCAGGTCACGTCGGGCGGCAACTGGCACCAGCCCAGGCGTACGGCCAGCCAGCTGACCGACACGATGCCGAGAGGTTTGCCTACGACCAGTGCAAGGACAACACCAAACATCGCGCCTAGCGATCCGCCGCTAGTGAGATCGACGCCATCAATGCTCACTCCGGCATTTGCCAAGGCAAAGAGCGGCATGACAAGGTAGGCGACCCAAGGGTGAAGCGCCATCTGTACACGGATCACGGGCGGTAGTAGCTCCCGCTGGGCGTGACGCAGTTGCTTAAGCGGTGCCGCGATGTGTTCTGGTTTAGGTGTCCGAGCGGTCGCGCGAGCGCGCAGATCAAGGAGCGCACGCATGGCCACATCCAAAGGCCGTTCTCGCGTGCGACCGGGCAGTACCGGCGTCATCATGCCAAGCACGACGCCAGCGAGCGTCGGGTGGGCACCGGTCTTCAGCATTCCCAGCCACAGAATGGCGCCCGGTACGACGTAAGCATAGGCGGTTCCGACGCCGATCCATTGCAGCCCCAGGACCATTAGAATACCTGTACCTGCAACAAGAAGCCCCCCATAGTCCAACCCGCCCGAGAAGGCCACTGCGATAATCAGGACCGCGACAATGTCGTCGATGATCGCCAGCGCGAGCAGGAACACTCGAACGTTGCCGGGTATGGATTTGCCGAGTAACGCGAGCACCCCGACGGCGAACGCGATGTCAGTAGCGGTTGGCACCGCCCAACCCTGGCGCTGGGGCATCTCTGTGTTTATCGCGAGGTAGATCAACGCGGGGACGATCACGCCACCAAGCGCCGCAGCCATTGGCAGGGCCGAAAGGCGCACGTTCGCCAGCGCTCCCTCATGGATTTCGCGCCGGATTTCCATCCCAACGACGAGAAAGAAGATGGTCATCAGGGCGTCGTTGATCCAAAAATGCAGGGATTGCGATACCAGATGGCTACCTATCCCGAATGAGAGCGGGGTATGCCATAGGGCGTGGTAGCTGTGGGAAGCGGGGGAATTCGCCCAAAGTAGCGCGATCCCGGCGGCGGCGAGCAGGACAATGCCGCTGACGGCCTCGATATGAAGAAAATGTTCGAGCGCCGAGAATGCCTTCTCGGCTAAAACTTGAGCACGCGGCAATGGTTGCCGTGGTGGGGGCGGTGGGGGCGGGAGTCGGTCCACAGTCATAGAGCATTTGCGTTGGCGGCCCGACCAACGCATTAACCTGTCTCACTGCGACGTGCAGCGTAGACACCCTATCGGCGATTGTACATGAGCTGCCGACAAGCGACGGCACGACAACATGCGGTCTGTGACGGCAGCCGTCCCCCTGCGCTAGCAGCGGAACCCGCAGACATGCACTGCTGCAGACTCACCTCTATCGCGTGTCACCGTGGCCGCACTTCAGTCATGGCCATTGGAGATGACCCGCTTTTTCGGACAGCACCTATCTTGAACCAAAGGAGGTGCTCATCATGGCTAAACATCACATGCC
>NZ_JBYTAH010000140.1:0-6279 GCF_058787975.1 Cupriavidus sp. FW305-26 | reverse complement strand
GGCACCCACGCCGACGCTGGTGCCGCCGCCGTAGTACGGGGGCACCTGGGCCACGTCCAGGCGGGTCAGGAACGTCTTCTCGGTGACGCGGCCAAGCTTGATGGTGGCGTTCACCGGCGTGACCTGCGGCGGCTGCGGCGTGCTGCTGCAGGCAGCCAGCACCGGCAGCAGGCCGCACAGGACAAGATAGGGCCGGGTCTTCATGGCGAGATCAGGCCGGTCTTGAGCCGGCCAAGCAGTCGGAACAGGGCGCGCCGGTCGGTCTCGGCCAGGCCCGAGAACAGTTGCCCGATCCAGTCCTCATGCGCGCGCGCCATGCGCGAGAACGCGGCGCGCCCGGCCGGGGTCAGGCGGATCAGGTAGGCACGGCGGTCAGTGGGCAGGGCCTCGCGTGAGACCAGGCCTTCCTGCTGCAGCTGGTCGGTGATGCCGGTGACGTTGCCGCCGGTCACCATCATGCGGCGCGACAGCTCGCCCATCTTCAGGCCTTCCGGATGGCGGTCGAGCTGTGCCATCAGGTCGAAGCGCGGCAGCGTGCAGGCAAAATCCTGGCGCAGCCGCGAACGGATATCGCCCTCGATCAGGGTGGTGCAGGTCAACAGCCGCAACCACAGCCGCAGGGCTTCGTGCTCGGTCTGGTCGGCACGGGTTTCAAGGTCGACCGGCGCGCTGTCGGCGCCGGCGGCAGGGGATGGGTTTGGCATCTTCAGTGCATCGGTGCGCAGGTGTGCGGCCGCGGCCGCCAGGGGCCGCCCACGGGGCGGGCAGCCGACATTTGATGCCTCAAGTATATGCGCGATACGCGCCGCCGCCCTGCCGGCGATCAAATCGGCGTCAATCCACCTTGGCGCCGGAATCCTTGACCACCTTGGCCCACTTGGCGGTCTCGGCGCGGATGAACGCGGCGAACTGCTCCGGCGTGTTGCCGACAGGCTCGGCGCCCTGCGCCTGCAGGCGTTCGCGCACGGCCGGGGCGTTCAGCGCCTTGGCCACTTCCTGCTGGATGCGGTGGATGACGTCCGGCGGCGTGCCGGCCGGCGCCAGCATGCCGAACCAGGAGCTGGCTTCATACTGAGGCAGGCCCGCAGCCTGGGCAATGGTTGGCACGCCCGGCAGCGCCGGCGAGGGCCTGGCGCTGGTCACCGCCAGCGCCTTGAGCTTGCCGCTCTTGATCAGCGCCATCGACGACGGCAGGTTGTCGAACATCACCTGCATGGTGCCCCCGGCCAGGTCCGTCAGCGCCGGCCCGCTGCCCTTGTACGGGAAGTGGACCATGAAGGTCCGGGTCTGCGTCTTGAACAACTCCCCGGCCAGGTGGATCGAGGTGCCGTTGCCACTGGAGGCCATGTTGATCTTGCCGGGATTGGCGCGCGCGTAAGTGATCAGGTCCTTGACGCTGTCGATCTTGTTCTGCTGCGCAAACACCGGGTTCAGCACCAGCACGTTGGGCACGGCCGCCACCTCGGTGATCGGGGCGAAGTCCTTGATCGGATCGAACGGCAGCTTGCCGTACAGCGACTGGTTGATGCCATGGGTGCCCACGGTGCCCATCAGCAGCGTGTAGCCGTCCGGAGCGGCCTTGGCGACGATGTCCGCGCCGATATTGCCGCCGGCACCGGGTTTGTTGTCGACCACCACGTTCCAGCCCGGCAGCCTGGCCAGCTCTGCGGCCACGGCGCGGGCCAGGATGTCGGTGGTGCCGCCGGCGGCAAAGGGCACCACCAGCCGGATCGGCTTGGCCGGGTACGGGTCTGCGGCCAGCGCCGACTGGCTGGCGAGCGCGGCAAGGCTGGCGGACAGCAGCAGCGCAACGACGCGCCGGCGAGTGGGTTGCATGGGTGGTCTCCTGGTGTGGCCCGCTCTCGGTACCTGGGGGGCTATGGTCAGTGCATTCTAGTCGGCGCCCGCAGTGGCGCCGATGAGGTGATGCCCTATGGGGCTGCAGCGCCGCGCCAATGAAAAAAGGCACCCGAAGGTGCCTTTCAAGCTCAGCCTTGCGACTGGCGATCAGAACTTGTGGCGGATGCCGATGGCGGCGCCAATCATCTTGTCTTCGCCGGTACCCAGGAAGTAACCATTGGCGAAGCTGATCGCCGAGGTGTCGAAGTTCAGGCCGGCGTTCTTCGAGAAGGCCGTGGTCAAGTACACGTCGGTGCGCTTGGACAGGTTGTAGTCGGCCACGAACGAAATCTGCCAGGGGTTCTTGATGTTGTTGGTGGTGTTGACGGTGGCGGCGGCCGGGTTGAAGTTCTTGACGTCGTCGTAGTAGTACGCGAGCGTCAGGCCCAGTGCCGGCGTGACCTGGTAGTTGGCACCGACCCAGTAGTAGTTGTCCTTCAGGATCGTATTGTCGTTCACATGCTTGCTCATGCCCCAGCGATAGCCAGCCATCAGCTTGGCCGGACCGAAGGCATAGCTGGCAGCGACCGCGGCTTTCTTGAATTCGCCGGTGCCGCCGGCGGCGTTCAGGGTCGGGTTGTACTGGTCATAGGCGCCGCTGATGCCGAACGGGCCGGCTGACCACGACACGCCGGCACCGTAGCCGGTGTCGCGGCGGAACTGGCCGGCGACTTCGCCACCGCCGGCAACGCCGTTACCGAACGACCAGTGCGCGACCGCGGTCACCGGGCCGAACTTGCCGGTGTACTTGGCGGTGTTGTCCGAACGGAAGTTCAGGCCCAGTTGAGCGACCACCGGCTCGTACTGGGTGGCATAGCCGGTCGGCGAAAAATTGGCCATCATGTCAAACAGCGAGGTGTACTGGCGACCGAAGGTCACGCGGCCCACCTGGGCGCTTTCCAGGCCGACATAAGCCTGACGACCGAACAGGCGGCCGCCTTGCTGCGAGCGCCCGTCGTCCAGGCCGAAACCGCTTTCCATCACGAACAGTGCCTTCAGGCCGCTGCCCAGGTCTTCCACGCCACGCAGGCCCCAACGCGAACCGGACAGGCCGCCGGACGACATGCGGAAGAGGTTCTCCGACGGGCCGGTCGCAAATCCGTTGGCCGCCGACGGCGTGACGCTCGACATATTGCTCACGTACTCGATGTTGGCATCCACCACACCGTAGAGCGTGACGCTCGATTGGGCCTGCGCCGCCCCAGCAAATGCGCCAAGCGCTGCCAGCGCCAGAAGCGATTTCTTCATGCTCGTTGATCTCCACTGTAAGAATTATTGGTGACGGCCCGGGAGAACCTCCTGTTGGTCTCCATCCCCCGTGCGTCAAACTTCCTGGGAAGTTGCGAAGTACTGTAACAAACAACCCTTAATTCACTACTCAGGCCAATCCCCCTTGTCTTCTTTTAACAACTCAGGGTTTCTGAGTAGCCGGGCGCATCAATGCAAGGCGGGATGCGGGTTGGCGCCGATTAGAGGCAAGCTACAATGCGGGTAATCCCGATGGCCCCCTGTGCGTACCGCAGCCGCAGCTGCGCACCCCACGATCGCAGGGACTGCCGGGAACGAAGACCAACTGCCTCTGCGACATGGACACCCTGATCAAAGAATTCGACGTGGCATTGCGCGCCATTGCCGGCGCCACGCGCACCGCGCGCGCCAACCCGGCTGACCGGCTGGCGCCGGACACCGAACAGATGAGCGCCGATGAACGCCGCCACGTGGCCGGGCTGATGCGCATCAACCATGTCGGCGAGGTCTGCGCGCAGGCCCTGTACCAGGCCCAGAAGCTCACCGCGCGCGACGGCGCGGTGCGCGCGCAGATGGATGCCGCCGCGCGCGAAGAGGAAGACCACCTGGCCTGGTGCGCCGAGCGCCTGCGCGAGCTGGGCTCGCGCCCGAGCCTGCTCAACCCGCTGTGGTACGCCGGCGCCTTCGCCATCGGCTGGATGGCCGGCCGCGCCGGCGACCGCGTCAGCCTGGGCTTCGTCGCCGAGACCGAGCGCCAGGTCGAGCACCACCTGGGCGGGCACCTGGACCGCCTGCCCGAGGCCGACGGCCGCTCGCGCGCCATCCTCGAGCAGATGCGCGACGACGAGATCCGCCACGGCAACGCCGCGCGCGATGCCGGCGGGATCCCGTTACCTGCCCCGGTGCGGGCGCTGATGCGCGGCGCCTCGCGCGTGATGACCACCGCCGCCTACCGGATCTGAGCCGGCCCTGCCAGCCCCCCGCCGGCCCTGATTCCGGCGGGGCTGGCGGGCAATTGTTGTATCCTTCCTTCGCGCGACGGGGCAGGTCTTTCCCGTGCCGCCGGCAGTTCCTCCGCAAGTGGTTCTCAGGTGGTTTCTCGGCTTTCCTCCCTAAGATCTTCATTTCATTAAGGATTCACTTTTTCGGTGCGTGAGGTGTGCGCGCTAAGTCATTGTTCTTATTCAAAAAAACTCGTTTGCTGCCCTGCAACCAGCCTTGACCCGCCATATCGCTTCCTCTAAAGTGGGAAATAGTGTGAGGAAGTGTATTTTTGTGTGAAATTGGGCCCCGACCGTGGGATGATGTCGCCATAGTCGGAACAGAAGGGATTCACGCGCATGCTGGCCGACAACCGGCCGGCATGGACCGGGAGCAAGCTTGTTTCAGGGAGCATCGGCACTCTCGCTGGATGCCAAGGGACGGATGTCCATTCCGTCCCGGCACCGCGAGGCGCTGCAACAGCAGGCCGAGGGCCGGGTGACGCTGACCAAGCACCCGGATGGCTGCCTGTTGCTGTTTCCCCGGCCCGAGTGGGAAACCTTCCGCACGCGCATTGCAGCGCTGCCGATGGATGCGCACTGGTGGAAGCGCATCTTCCTGGGCAACGCCGCCGACGTGGAAATGGACGGCGCGGGCCGGGTGCTGATCGCCCCGGAGCTGCGCAGTGCCGCCATGCTCGACAAAGAAGTCATGCTGCTCGGCATGGGCAGCCATTTCGAAGTGTGGGATGCCGCGACCTACGCCGCCAAGGAACAGCAGGCGATGGCGCAGGGCATGCCCGAAGCATTGAAGAATTTCTCTTTCTGACGAGGTCATGAGTCCAACCGGAACGCCGGCAACCCCCGCCCTGCGCCATCGCACCGTGCTGCTGGACGAGGCCGTCGAAGCCTTGGTCTGGCGGCCCGACGGGGTCTACGTCGACGGCACCTTCGGCAGGGGAGGGCACAGCCGGGCGGTGCTGGCCCGGCTGGGGCCAGACGGGGCCCTGGTTGCGTTCGACAAGGACCCAGCAGCAATCGCAGAAGCGGGCACCATCAAGGATGCCCGCTTCTCCATTGAGCACGCGAGCTTTGCGGCCATGGCCGAGCGCCTGTCGGGGCGCGGCCACGTCGCCGGCGTGCTGCTCGACCTGGGGATCAGCTCGCCCCAGATCGACGAGGCGGCGAGGGGGTTTTCCTTTCGTTTCGAGGGCCCGCTGGACATGCGCATGGACACCACGCGCGGCATCACTGCCGCGCAGTGGCTGGCGCAGGCGGATGAGCAGGACATTGCCAGGGTGATACGAGACTATGGGGAAGAACGGTTTGCTGTACAGATTGCAAAGGCGATTGTTGCTCGCCGGAGCGAACCCGGCGATGGCGGACCCATCGCCACTACTGCCGACCTTGCCGCGCTCGTGGCGAAAGCCGTCAAGACACGCGAGAAGGGTCAGGACCCTGCGACCCGCACCTTTCAGGCTCTACGGATTCACGTCAATCAAGAGCTTGAGGACCTCGAAAGAGGGCTGAAGGCGGCGTATGAACTGCTGCAGGTCGGAGGGCGCCTGGTGGTGATCAGCTTCCACTCGCTGGAGGACCGCATCGTCAAGCGGTTCATGGCGGCGCACGCCCGTCCCCAGCAGGATGCCGACCCGGCGCTGCGGCGCGCGCCGCTGCGCGCGGCCGACCTGCCGCAACCGACGCTGCGCCTGCTCGGCCGCTACAAGCCGGGCCCTGAAGAGGTGGCCGCCAACCCGCGCGCGCGCTCGGCCGTGATGCGCGTGGCCGAGAAGCTGGCCCCTGCCGCGACCACTGCCGGCGGAGGCGCACGCGCATGAACCGCCTGACCTTCTTCCTGCTGGCCGCGCTGATCCTGTGCGCGCTGTCGCTGGTGAGCGCGCAGCACCAGGCGCGCACGCTGTTCGTCGCGCTGGAGCGGGCCCAGGCTGAAGAGAAGCAGCTCGATATCGACTGGTCGCGCCTGCAGTACCAGCAGAGCGCGCTGGGCAAGAGCGCGCGCATCGCCGACGCGGCGCGCGCGCAGCTGAAGATGGCGCCGGTCAACCCCGGCAAGACCCAGTATCTGTCCGGCATCGTGCTGCCGCCGCCTGCCGAGGCGGCGTCGGCCAGTGCCGCGGAGGCGCGCCGATGA
>NZ_JBYTAH010000139.1:0-6289 GCF_058787975.1 Cupriavidus sp. FW305-26 | reverse complement strand
CGCCACCGCCACCGCCACCGCGCCAGCCGGCGCCATGCTGCGCGAAGTCGTGGTCACCGCCAATCCGCTCGGCAGCGACCTCAACGACATGGTGGCACCGGTATCGACGCTCGGCGGCGACGCCCTGGCCGTGCGCCAGGGCAGCACGCTGGGCGACACGCTCGACAAGCTGCCCGGGGTCTCGTCCAGCTACTTCGGCCCCAATGCCAGCCGGCCGGTGATCCGCGGCCTGGACGGCGACCGCATCAAGGTGCTGCAGAACGGCGGCACCACCGTCGACGCCTCCACGCTGTCCTACGACCACGCAGTGCCGGTGGACCCGCTCGTGGCCGAGCGCATCGAGGTCGTGCGCGGCCCGGCAGCGCTGATGTACGGCGGCAACGCCATCGGCGGCGTGGTCAACGTGATCGACAACCGGATTCCGAAGGAGCCGATCGAAGGCATCGGCGGCGCGGTCGATGCCAGCGCCACCGCGGGCGGCGACCAGGCGCGCAACGCCAGCGCGCTGATCGAGGCCGGCAACGGCAAGTTCGCCGTCCACGCCGACGCCTTTGCGCGCAAGACCAGCGACCTGCGCATCCCCGGCTACGCCCGCAGCGACCGCCTGCGCAGCGCCGATCCTCTGCCGGAAGGCGAGACCGAAGCCTATGGCCGCCTGCCCAACACCAGCGCGCAGCAGGAAGGCGGCGCGATGGGCGGCTCCTACACCTGGGCCGATGGCTTCGTCGGCGCCAACTACAGCGCCTACCGCAATGAGTACGGCACGCCCGCCGAGGACGACGTGCGGCTGAAAATGCGGCAGGACCGCTTTGCGCTGGAAGGCGAGGCACGCAACCTGGCCGGCAACACCGCCGGCTGGCTCGAATCGGTCAAGGGCAAGTTCGGCTACACCGACTACGAACACAAGGAGATCGAGGGCGGCGAGACCGGCACGATCTTCAAGAACCGCGGCTGGGATGCGCGCCTGGAGGCCAGGCACGCGAAGATCGGCAACATGACGGGCGTGATCGGCACACAGTTCGGCCATACCGACTTCTCCGCGTTGGGCGAAGAGGCATTCGTGCCGAGCACCAATACGGATAACGCGGCGCTGTTCGTGTTCGAGGAACTGCCGCTGACCGCTTCCGGCGACCTCAAGCTGAACCTGGGCGGGCGCCTGGACCACAGCAGCATCAAGGCCAGCGCCAACGGCAACGACCGCTTTACCGATGCCAGCCGCAGCTTCAACGCCACCAGCGCGTCGGCCGGCCTGCTCTACAAGGTCAACCCGCTGTGGTCGCTGACCAGCAACCTGTCGTACACCGAGCGCGCGCCGACCTTCTACGAGCTGTATGCCAACGGCCCCCACGTGGCCACCGGCGCGTGGGAGCTGGGCGATCCCAATGCCAACAAGGAACGGGCCACCTCTATCGACCTGGGCGTGCGCTTCAAGTCCGGCGCGCACAGCGCCGCCGTGTCGGGCTACTACAGCCGCTTCGCCAACTACCTCGCGCTGAACGCCACCGGCCGCACGCGTGACGAGGCGGGCGATGTGGTCGCCGCCGGCAGCCCGGACGCGCTGCCGGAGTTCCAGTACCTGGGTGTGCCGGCCACGCTGTACGGCTTCGAGGTGGAAGGCAAGACGCGCTTGCTGCAGAAAATGCTGACCACCAGCGACACGCTGGACTTCGAGGCCCGCGCCGACTACGTGCGCGGCGAGAACCGCGATACCGGCGAACCGCTGCCGCGCCTGGCACCGCTGCGCCTGGGCGGTGCACTGGTGTATGGCGCGGGCCCGTGGGGCGCGCGCGTCGACGTGACCTACGCCGCAAAGCAGACCCGCGTGCCGACCAACGACACGCAGACCGATGCCTATACGCTGCTGAGCCTGGCGCTGACCTACAAGTTCAAGGTGTCGGGCACGCAGACGCTGGTGTACCTGCGCGGCGACAACCTGACCAACCAGGATGCGCGCAACTCGGCTTCGATCCTGCGTGATATCGCACCGCTGGCCGGGCGCAGTGTGAAGGTGGGGTTCAGGACGTCGTTCTGAGGATGCAGGCAGGCGTGGTGAATCAATCCCGATTCACCACCCACTCCCCCTCCACCGCCAGCGCCTTCACTCCCGCCAGCGCGCGCACCGTCTGCGCGCAGACCTCGGCCATCTCCAGCCCCGGCATGAAGCGCTGGCGGATGCGCACCATCAGCGGCGCGGCCTCCATCCATGCCACCAGCGCGTCCTGGGCCATGCGCTGCTGCTCCAGCAGCTTGAACTTCACCAGCACCTTGACCGCATGGCTGGCATTGCGCGCCGGGTCGGCGCTCAGGTAGGCCAGGCGCCCCTGGGCGCGTTCGACCGCCGCCGCCACATCGGTAAACATCCGGCCATGGCCCGGGATCACCAGCCGCGCGTCGAGCTGCGCGATGCGCTCCAGCACCGCCGCCTGCTCGGCGAAGCCGCTCTCGCCATCCAGCTCGGGGAAGATCACGCCGAAACCGTTCTCCCACAGCGCATCGCCGGAAACCAGGATGCGCCCGGCCGGCGCGAACAGCATCACCGCGTGCGGGTCATGGCCGGGAGCGGCCACGACTTGCCAGTCGATGCCACCCAGGCGCAGCGTGTCGCCGTCGCTCAGCACGCTGTCGAAGGTGAAGCGGTCGCACTGCTGGCCGGTGGCGTTGTAGCTGAGCGCTTCCGTATCCCACGCGGCAACGGCAGCGGCCTCGGCCGCGGGGATCGCGGTGCGCGGCTGCCAGCGCGCCTGCAGCGCGGCATTGCCGCCGCAGTGGTCGGAGTGCAGATGGGTATTGATCACGCGTGCGAGCGGCCGGCCCTGCAAGGCGGCCGCCACCAGCGCCACCGTCTGCGGCGCGTGGGTGACGTAGCCGGTATCGACCAGCACCGTATCGTCGCCGTCCACGAACAGGATATTGTTAGCCGACAGCCAGCCGCGCTCGAACACGCGCATGGATGGCGGCAACTGCGGAACCGGGCTTGCGCTCAAGGGGATGCCTCCTCGCCTGCCAGCCATGCTGCGCGCTGCGGCAGTTGCGCCCACACGTGGCGCTTGTCTTCGTCGCTGGCCGAGGACCAGCCGGCGATTTCGTCGATCGTGCGCAGGCAACCTGCGCAGTAGCCGCTGAACGGGTCCATGTGGCAAATGTTGCGGCATGGCGAAGGCACAGGCGACGCGCGCAGCGCGAGGTCGGCTTGCGCCGCCAGTTCAGCCGCGGAGGGGACGGGCGTGGGCATGGTGGCCATCGGACAGCGCTCAGCCCGCCGCGCGCGCGGCCTTGGCGGCGACCTTCTCATTGAAGCGGCCGGCGTCGATCAGGTGGCGCTCATGCACGCCCTCGGAGATCTTGTCCTCGCCGTCCCAGGCGCTCAGCTGGAAGCGCAGGCGGCGCCCGTCCACCGCCACCAGTTCGCCCTTGACCGTCACCGTCATGCCGGGCGGCGTCGGCGCCAGGTGCGAGAAGCTGACCAGCGTGCCGAGCGACTGCTCGCGCGGCCAGTCCAGGTGTTCGCGCAGCATCTGCAGGCAGGCACACTCCATGATGCCGACCATATAGCCGGTGGCCAGCACGTCGGGCATCTCGGGGCAGCCCGGGATATCGTCGTACAGGCGCGGCACGGTGGCCTTGGGCGGCACCGTGTATTGCCAGCTGAAGGTCAGGCCGGGGCGCAGGTCGGGACTCATGCCACTGAGCCTGCCGCGACGTCGGCCACTTCAGCGCCCGTCATCTGCTGCAACTGGTGCGGCGTCAGGTTGAATACCGCATGGGGATGCCCCGCCGCGGCCCACAAGCTGTCATAGCGGAACAGGTCCTGGTCCAGCAGCATCACCGGCGCCACCGCATGTCCGATCGGGCAGACGCCGCCGATGGCGTAGCCGGTCTTCTCGCGCACGAAGCGCGCGTCGGCCTTGCCCAGCGCGCCTACGCGCGCGGCCACCTTGGCCTCGTCGACGCGGTTGCTGCCGCTGGCAATCACCAGCACCGGCGCATCGTCGGCCACGCGCCGGAAGATGATGGACTTGGCGATCTCGGCCACGCTGCAGCCCAGCCCCGCCGCGGCCTCGGCCGAGGTCTTGCCGGTGGCCGGCAGCATCACCACGGGCCGGTCATGGCCAAGCCCGGCCAGCAGGTCCGCCACGCGCTGCGCGGACTCGGGCAGCGCTTCGTCATTCACCGTCATGCGTACTTCTCCTTGTTCTGTGGCCCGCGCCTGATCCGCACTTACGCGCAGGCAGGCGCCGCATCGCTGGCGGCGGCCCACTTGGTCAGCAAGGCACGGCCCACGCGCGAGCTGTTGGCGCGGCCAATTGCCTGCGAGATATAGTCGCCGGTGCGCACCACCGCTTCCAGGTCGATGCCGGTGTGGATGCCCATGCCGTGCAGCATGTACAGCACGTCCTCGGTCGCCACGTTGCCGGTCGCGCCCTTTGCGTACGGGCAGCCGCCCAGCCCCGCCACCGACGCATGGAAGATCGAGATACCCACTTCCAGGCTGGCCAGGATATTGGACAGCGCCTGCCCGTAGGTATCGTGGAAATGGCCCGACAGGCGGTCCAGCGCAAACTCCGCCGCCGCGGCGCGCATCACTTCCTGCACGCGCACGGGAGTGCCCACGCCGATGGTGTCGGCAATGTCGATCTCGTCGCAGCCCAGTTCGCGCATGCGCCGCACCACGTCGACCACCGCGTGCACCGGTACTTCGCCCTGGTACGGGCAGCCCAGCGCGCACGAGATGCTGCCGCGCAGGCGCACGCCCTTCTCCTTGGCTGCGGCGGCCACCGGCGCAAAGCGCGCGATCGACTCGGCGATCGAGCAGTTGATGTTCTTCTGCGAGAACGCCTCGCTGGCGGCGCCGAAGATCACGACCTCGTCGGCACCGGCCTCGATCGCGCCTTCAAACCCCTTCATGTTCGGCGTCAGCGCCGAAAACAGTGTGCCGGGCCGGCGCTGGATGCGCGCCATCACGTCGGCACCGTCGGCCATCTGCGGCACCCACTTGGGCGACACGAACGACGCGGCCTCGATATTGACGAAGCCGGCATCGGTCAGCTGGTTGATCAGCGCGACCTTGACCTCGGTCGGCACCATCGCCTTCTCGTTCTGCAAGCCGTCGCGCGGGCCGACTTCAACGATCTTCACGTAGTTCGGCATGGTCATGGCAGTCTCCTGTCTTTGATTGGTATTGGTCGGGCGCTCAGTAGCCGCGCTGCACGTCGACCACGCCCGCGATCGGCTGGCCCGCGCGCAGCGCGCGGATCTTGCCGGCGATCTGCGCGATGCTGTCTTCGCGCAGCGTGAGCGCCGAGATATGCGGCGTGACGGTGATGCGCGGCTCCTGCCAGAACGGGTGTTCGGCAGGCAGCGGCTCGGTGCGGAACACGTCGAGCGTGGCACCCGCAACCTGCCCCGACTGCACCGCGGCGAGCAGGTCTTCCTCGACCAGGTGCTGCCCGCGCGCGACGTTGATCACATACGCGCCCTGTGCCAGCCGCGCGAACAGCGCGGCGTTGAGGATGTTCTCGGTCTGCGGTGTCAGCGGCAGCACATTGACCAGTACGCGCAGGCCATCGAGGAACGGCGCCTGCCCGGCATCGCCATAGAAGCCGCTCACGCCTTCGATGGCGCGCGCGGTGCGGCTCCAGCCACGCACCGGGAAGCCGAAGCCCGCCAGCGTGCGGGCGATATGCGTGCCGAGCGTGCCCACCCCCATCACGCCGATGGTGAAGTCCGCGCGGCGATGCGGCTTGAGGAACTTCCAGTTGCCGGCGCGCTGCTGGGCCTCGTAGGCGTCCATCTTGCGGAAATAGCGCAGCACGGCGTGGGTGACGTACTCGGCCATCTGCGCGGCCATGCCGGCATCGTCGAGCCGCACGATCGGCACGCCCGCGGGCAAGGCGTCAGGGGCTTCATCGCGCAGGCGCAGGATGCCGTCGACGCCGGCGCCCAGGTTGAACACCGCCTTCAGCTCGGTACGGCCACGCAGCATCTCCACCGGCGGGCGCCAGACCACGGCGTAGTCGGCCGGTTCGCCACGGCTGTCCTCCCACGTCACGCATTGCGCTTCGGGCAGTGCCTCGGCGAATCCTGCGATCCAGGCGTCGTAGCGGCCATCGGGGACGTACAACTGCAACTTCATTTTGTCTCCAGGGGAATCTGGTGGGGTTAAAGACGTATTTTGGCAGAGGAACGGACGTGGGGTTGGTTGGGGCAACGGTGACCGCGCCCCTGCCCCTGTCGGCATCAAGCCCCCGACTTCCCCTCGAACGCCAGAAGCTGCGCCCCCTCCACAACC
>NZ_JBYTAH010000138.1:0-6300 GCF_058787975.1 Cupriavidus sp. FW305-26 | reverse complement strand
ATTCCACGGTCGTTAGTTTGCACAATTTTGTATCCGAGACGTGGCCGTGAAATCGACGCCGCCCGGGCGTGCGAGAACAAATTTACTTCACGAAATTCTGCACCATTTTGTTCTCCCGGCGAACATTCGAAGCAATTTTGTATCTTTGCCAACGTTTGTTCCATTCTCGTCGTGCGATTTTTCCCAAATGTGCCCTAAGGTTTATAACCATCGCCTCTGGGGCGATCGGCCGATTTTGGAGCGTCGCATGGAAGAGGGTATTGACGACAATTCCTGTTGCTCCCGCCGGAGGATAGACGGGCGAACCGTCGACACTTCCCACTGGGCCAGCCCCGATGAGGGAGCGCTTACTGGTGACCGACGCGTCCTGTACCTTGCGAGAAAGCAGGCGGTTTCGCTGTATCTTTCCGGTGCCTCGGGCGAAAGCATCAGGCGGCTGACGTCGCTTGGCACAAGTCAGGCCTATCGTCTCATCCGGGAGCGCTGCCTTGAGACGCATCCCGACGGGCGTCCTTATGGCTGGCGCGGGCTTGTGCCATGGCTCCGAGTCAAGCCATACCGTCGTAGCACGAAGGTCCATGTCGACCAGTTCGGCCGCGGTGCTGCGGGCGCGATGCAGGCGCTGCTGGACAGTCAGCCGGCGCTTCGTCAGGCATTTGAGGCGCGTATCCTCGCGAGCGCCTCAGCCAAGCGACTAGTCGAAACTAAACAGTCGAGAAGGCGTCATTGCGCGTGGTTTCTGGACCAATTGCGTGGCTTCGGGTACGAAGCGCGAAACGAATGGCCGTTCAACACATTGAGCCTTGGCTACTCTTCGATCTGTCGGTATATCGACAAGGTGCTGTCGGCCAACCCAAGGGCGCTGGCCGCGGCGAGTGGCGGGCCGAATTTGGCTGTGAAGCTGAGGTCCGGTGACGGAACCGGGCGGCCGGTGCAGAGGTTCATGCAACGCGTCGAAATGGACGCGCACAAGCTAGACGGACGTTTCTGCGTGTCGCTTCCCCTGATGGGGGGCGGTTTCAAGGAGAAGATCGTTCATCGTCTCTGGGTCGTTGTGATCCTGGAGGTCGTTTCGCGCGCGGTGCTAGGGTACTACTTCAGCGTGAGACGGGAAATATCGAAAGATGACGTCATGCGCGCGCTGAAGCGGGCATTGGGCAGATGGTGCCTGCGCCCGGTCAGTTTTTGCGATACGCCGTATCTGCCTGAAGCCGGGCTTCTTTCCGCTCTGGGTAGCGATTTCGTCGGGCTATGCTGGGACGAGACCAGCGTAGATGGTGCGCTTGCCGAGACTTGTCAGCACGTGCGGGATGCGCTGCGCGACAGCGTCGGCTCCACGCTACTGGACCCGAAGACCTCGTTCTCGAAACGTCGAAGCAAGGATGACCGCCCGTTCATCGAGACGTTTTTCCGCAATCTGGCCGGACAGGGATTCCAGCGTCTTTCCAACACCACCGGCGCAAATTTCCAGGACCGCAAGGGAAGACAGCCGGAAGAGGTCGCCCTGGCGAGTCGATTCCAGTACGAATATGCGGAAGAGCTGCTGAACGTGCTCATTGCCAACTACAACGCGACACCGCACAGCGGGATTGGTAACCGCACGCCGCTCGCGTATGCGAAGTTCTTGTACCACCATTCCCAGCAGAGCTTCCGGCGAGCCGACCCCGCTGTCGTGGACACGCTATTCAGCATCCGCAAGCGCTGCATCGTGCGCGGGGGCGCTAAGAGCGGGCGTGCCCCGTTCGTTGAGTTCCATTACGGCCGTTATACCAACGACGTGCTGCACAACCGGCACGACCTTGTCGGCTCCGAGATCTGGGTGGTCTGCCACAAGGAGGATGACTGCCGGGTGGCGCTTGCCTCCACGCTGGACGGTATGTCACTCGGCGTGTTGCGGGCAGCACCGCCTTGGAACATGTCGCCGCACAGCCTGTCGCTACGTGCTGCAATTTGCCAGGCGTGCTCTCACGGAAAGTTTGCGATTCCGGCAGGCGTCGACGCCATCGATGTCTTCATGCGCTACGTGGAGAGTCAGGCGCACAACCGCTTGCCGGTCCATCCGGCCTACCTCGAGGCACGGCGCATACTGGCAGCCGCAGCCGATTCATCAATCGGGCCTTCCATGCTGGATGTAGCAATGGCTCGGGCCAAGGCAGGCAGCAGTTCTTCAAAGGGTAGCAAGGGGGCCGCTTCGGAGCCGACGGCAAGACGCGCGCAGTCTGGCGCCGCGGACCCGCTGAAGCCTTCTGCGGGTCCTACGCTGCCTCCGCGTCGAATGGCGCAGTCGAGGTAAGCCATGTCCTTCTCACTGCCCGAGCGCATCGATCCGCGGCACTGCATCGTGACGAAGCAATACGCGGTGTATACACCGCCCATGCACGAAATGATCGAGCAAATCGGCGAATGGATCGACCAGCAGCGCCCCGGCGGCTATATCTATGGTGCGTCACGCCTAGGCAAGTCCCGCTGTGTGCAGTGGTACGTTGCAAACGAATTGCAGGAGCGCTTCAAGGCCGTCATGCCCCTGGTGGTGTGGAATCGCCGCCCCGACAGTCACAGTAGTGAAGCGGGATTCTGGCACCAGCTCTTACTCGCCTCGCGTTTCGAATTCGCCAACCCGGCAAAGCCGCCGAAGAAAGCCGAAGGCATATACCTGTGCAAGCAACGCTTCATCGCCATTGCGAACAACGCGCAACGGAACTACATGGTGCTGCTTATCGACGAAGCGCAGGATCTGACGTTGCGGGAGTGGAAGTGGCTGGTCGGCCTGCAAAATGAGCTCGATTACGAGGGCTATTTACTCAGCGTATTTTCAGTCGGCTCACACCAGTTGAACTATCGCCACGAATATATGGCCATCACGGGCAACGCTCACGTCGCCGCGCGCTTTATGGCAGCGCATGCGCGCTTCCACGGCCTGCGCTCGCCCGAGGAGATCGGGTACGTGCTCAACGGCTACGATATCGACTCCGAGTGGCCGCCAAGCAGCGGCGTTCCGTACCTGGCGCACTTCGCGCCGGCGGATTATGCGGCCGGGCGCCGGCTCGCCGAATGCGCGGCGCTGCTGTGGAAAGCGCTGATGGAGCTTTCGCCCGAATCTGCGCGCGGGCATTTCGAATTTCCAATGCAGCATGTCGCGAAAGCCACCGAGGCGATACTCTTCCAACTGGCGCGGGGCGAAGACTGGGCCGACGTGACCTCCTATGAGAGCTGGTTGCGAGAACTCGCTAAAGCGAACTTCCCGGACCACATGAGGATCATCTCGACGGGTAGTTGACATGGCGGCCTACCCATCGGTGAACTGGTGGCCGGGAAACCTCCGTCCGTACGAGTCGAGGCTGTCGTTCGTCGCCCGCTTCTGCGCACTGAATGGCATCAACGTCCGAAAATGCGCGGAGTTTTTGAGTGTGGAGCCCGATAGCAGCACGCCGCTTCCGATCGACGAAATCAGGCGCCTGGCGTCCGTGCTGGGTGAGACCGCGCCGCTTGTCGAAGACGTTTTCTCGCCTTCCATACGGTTCATCGATGTCGGCCGTTATGGCCCGCCTCCCGATAGTCGCGAGCGACGTGCCATCCGCTATTGCGAGACCTGTGTGCAGCACGGCTACCACAGCTACCTGCATCAGCTTGGGTGGCTTTCGCGGTGCCCATTTCACCTGAGCGAGCTGAAAACGACCTGGGCGCAGAAGCACACCGCCAGGCTCGTGTCGCAGCGTGTGGGCGCGTTGGAGTTCGTGATGCGGCAACGCTGCAGGACGTGGCCGCACGGCATTGATGCCGGCTTTCCCGCCCGAGAGCCGGGGCGTGTTGCGTCGCTCGCCGGCTGGGTCGCACGGGCGAGCGTCGCTGCCGCGCGCATGTCGCTCGGCGAGATCTGGTCGTCGGGCAACGATGGCATGCCGGGGGCCGTCTCCCTCGACCAAGCGTTCGGTCAGCTGCGCGCGCTTGAGCCCCCGCCCGAGGACATCGAACCGCTCCTTACCGAAGCCGGTGATCGGTGGAGTCTGGAAAGCCACGCGTTTGCGCGGCAAGCGAAAATCCAGCTCGGCCGCCTCAGGTCGAGCCACCTCAGCTTTGCCGACGTTCTTCACTTCTATATACGCATCAACGCCGCTTCGGCGAATCCGTCTTCGTTTGTCACGCGCCTGAATGCCATGCAAGACCGACAGGCTCGCCATGGCACCTGTCGCTGTCGGTGGAGGCTGACTAAGGAGGGACGGCTTTCGCGCTGGGTCAGCGTGCGTCCAGAGGAGGGGCCCCGCTGGGGCCTGATCTGCCCATACGATATCGCGCTCAACGAACTTCAACTCGGCTGGGGCCGTTCGGACCTGGCGCTCTCCAATCGGCCGGCGGAGCAGGAACGGCGGCGCTTCTGCAGCGTTTCTCACGCGATGCGCGACTTGGGCCTCATCCGCTATACACGGGAGGCAGCGGTAGCGCCGGCGGGTTACCTATATGCCGATCAGGACGTCTGGACCTGCTGCGAGTGGGTCTGGGAGTCGACGCTAACCGCAGTGCTCGATATGGCGGTCACGTGGGAAATCGAGCTGACGTTCGATGCGTTGACCACTTGGCTAGATGACATCGATCGGGGTGTCGATCCGCTTGAGCGGGACGATTCCAAGTTTTGCGTCCGCCTGTGCGAAACCGACGATGGCCTCTTGCTGATCAAGTGGACGAGGGCAGAAGCGAATGTGCGTCGGGGGCGACCCCGGATCTGAACGCAACGTACCGTGAGCAACGTGAAGCCCGTTGGCTTGCGACGCATTGCGGCCAGAGTTTCGGCCCAGGGGGCTCGGAACAAAATTGTGCAGAAAACGCTAACAAAATTGTGCAAACCAACGCGGGGGTCTAAAAAGTCACAGCTAGCTTCGCAATTATAGACATAAGCGCAGTTATGTCTAAAGTATCGCCAAGAAAATTGTATATATAACGTATTACGTAGTAATATTTATCATCAATTTTCCGTCTTCTCGCCCCATGCCCGCTGCCGACCTGGATCTGACCGATACTGCGCTACAGGCCGACCTGGCCGAGCTGCGCGGCCGCTTCCCCGAGACCCGCGCGCTCTACCGCGAGGTCTGCGGCCTGCTGTTCTTCCGCTACGGCATCACGCCCACCGCCAACAAGCTCTATCAGTTGGTGCGCAAGGGCAGCATGGGCACGCCCGCCGAGGTGCTGCAGGCGTTCTGGCAGGAACTGCGCGGGCGCACCCGCGTCACCATCGACCATCCGGACCTGCCGGACGCGTTGAAGGCCATTGCCGCCGCGGCGGTGCAGACCATCTGGCAGGCCGCCAACGAGGCCGCCACCGGCGAGCTGGCCACGCTGCGCGCCGAGGCGCGCGCGGCGGTTAGCGCGGCCGAAGCCGAGCGCGATGCCGCGCACGCCGAGACCGCGCTCGCGCGCGAGGAAGCCGCGGCGCTGGTCGCGCAGCTCGACACGGCGCGCCAAGCCATCGAGGCAGGCGACTCGGCGTTGGCCGCCGAGCGCCAGGCCCACGCGGCCACGCAGGCGCGGCTGGAAGCGGGCCGGGCGGAACTGGAGGCGGGGAGGCGGCAATTAGAAGAGCTACGGAGCCAATTCTCGACCGAGCTGGAGCGGGCCCGCGACCAGGTCGTCATTGCCCAGGAACGGGCCGAGGCCAGCGAGCGCCGTGCCTTGCGCGAATTGGACGCGGAGCGCACCGCGCGCCAGCAGAGCGAGCGGTTGGCCGAAGCGTTGCGCGGCGAACTAGTGGCGGCGCGCCACGAAGCCCGCGACGCCGCGGTGGCGCAGGCCGAGGCGCGGGCCCGGCTCGAGACCCAGGTCGCGGCGCTCACCGAGCAGCTCACCACGCGGCGCGCGGCCGCCGACGCCGCCGTGTGCAAATCGGCTACCGACCTGGCCACGGTGCAGGCGGAACTGGCCGCGGCGCAGCGCCGGGCCGAGCGCGCCGAAGCCGAAGCGGCGCTGGCGCGCCAGCTGCTGGCAGAATTAAGGCTGCCGCCGCGCGAGCGGGGGGAGGGGGGTAGCGCCGAGCGACGGCGGCGCAAGGCCGGCGGCCCTGCCCCTCTGCCTGGCGACACACCTAGCGACACACCAAGTGACACACCAAGTGACACACCAAGCGAACCGCCAGCCGAAGTCCACGGGGCGAGCGCCCCGAGCCCGGACGATGGCAGCAACAGCAGCAACAGCAGCAACAGCAGCAACAGCAGCAACAGCAGCAACAACCAACACGATGACAGCAAACACTGAGCGGGCGGCGGCGATCCGCTGGATCCAGGCCGAGATGGCCGACTACGGGCTGACCATGGA
>NZ_JBYTAH010000137.1:0-6600 GCF_058787975.1 Cupriavidus sp. FW305-26 | reverse complement strand
CAACTCCAAGATAACAGTGGTGGGCTTGTTGGCCCTTTTTGTTTCTAAACGGTCACGCAGATCGGCGATGAACCAAACATATTTCCCGTTCCGAGGAGCAAAACCATGCGGTGGATCAAGCAGATAGCGACGTATTTCGCCCTGGTGGCCGCGCTGGCGCCAGCCGCACACGCCCAGAGCAAGAATGTAGTAATTGCTTACCAGGACATGGTGGTGCCCTGGCGCTACGCGCAGGACATGAAGGAGCTGGAAAAGCAGACCGGCTACACGGTCTCGTTCCGGCAGTTCGGCGGCGGCGGGGACGTGATCCGCGCCATGGCTTCGGGCCAGATCGCCATTGGCGAGGCCGGCACCTCGCCGATTGCGTCGGCGCTGTCGCAAGGGCTGGATGTCGAACTGTTCTGGATCCTGGACGATATCAACGCGGCCGAGGCGATGGTCGCGCGCAATGGCAGCAAGATCGCCAGCGTCGCCGACCTGAAGGGCAAGCGCGTCGGCGTGCCCTTCGTGTCGACCACGCACTACCACACGCTGGTCGCGCTGGAGCGCGCCAGGATCAATCCGAAGGACGTCCGCATCGTCAACATGCGCCCGCCCGAAGTAGCCGCCGCCTGGGAGCGTGGCGACATCGACGCCACCTTTATCTGGGACCCGGTGCTGGCCAAGCTCAAGCAGTCCGGCACCGTGCTGATGACCTCCGGCCAGATCGCCGCCGACACCGGCAAGGCCACCTTCGACGGCATGATCGCCAACAAGAAGTTTGCCCGTGAGAACCCGGAGTTCATGGTCAAGCTGGTGCGCGTGCTGGCCGCCGCCGATGAAAACTACCGCAAGAACAAGGCGTCCTGGACCCCCGATTCGCCCATGGTGAAGGCGGTGGCCAAGGTGTCTGGCGCCAAGCCCGAGACGGTACCCGCGAGCATGGCGCTGTACGCCTTCCCCACGCTGCAGGAGCAGGTGTCGGAGCGCTGGCTGGGCGGCGGCGCGGCGCGCGCGCTGCAGTCCGCGGCGCAGTTCCTCAAGGAGCAGGGCACCATCCAGACCGTCCTGCCGGATTATGGCCCGGGCGTCAATGCGGAATGGGCAAAGCGGGCGTTGCGCTGACGCCGCGCCCATCGCGCTGAAGATGGCCGCCGCGCTCAAGCCAGTCCCGCGCGGCCCCGAAAGTCCTGTTGCGGAAGCCCATCATGTACAAGCTTGAAATCGATAATCTCAGTGTCAACTACGGCGTCGCGGGCGGCGCCAAAACGCTGGCCCTGTCGCAAGTCAACCTCACCATGGAGCGCGGCGATTTCGTCGTGGCGCTCGGTGCCTCGGGCTGCGGCAAGACCACCTTGCTGTCGTGCATCGCAGGCTTCATGGAACCCTCGGAAGGCGAGATCCGGCTGTCCGGCAAGGTGGTGCGCGGGCCGGGTGCCGAACGCGGCGTGGTGTTCCAGAAGCACGCCCTGATGCCGTGGCTCAGCGTGGCGGACAACGTCGCGCTGGGGTTGCGCCTGCGTGGGGTGTCGCGTGCCGAACGGATGCGGGTCGCGCATGAGAAGCTGGCCGCGGTCGGGCTGGAAGATGTCGCCGGCAAGCCGGTCTATCAGCTCTCGGGCGGCATGCAGCAGCGCGTCGGGATTGCCCGCGCGCTCGCCTGTGATCCGGCGGTGATGCTGATGGACGAGCCGCTGGGCGCGCTCGACGCGCTGACGCGCGAATCGATCCAGGCGCTGATTCTCAAGCTCTGGGCCAAGGAACAGAAGATCGTCTTCTTTATCACGCACAGCGTGGAAGAGGCGCTGTTCCTGGCCACGCGGCTGATTGTCATGACGCCGTCGCCTGGCCGCATCGCGCACACCTATGAACTGCCGTTCGCGCGGCGCTTCATCGAATGCGGGGACGCCCGTGCAGTCAAGGCCGACCCGGAGTTCATCCGCTATCGCGAAGAGATCATTGATCTGATCCATGCCACCGCTTGAGGAACACGAGATGCCCGCTTCCGTCCAACGCATCGAACCCACGCCGCGCGTCACCAAAGCCGCCGCGGCCGGGGCCAGCCAGCAAATGAAGACCGTCTCGGGCTACCGCCTGCCCGGCGAGGGGTCAAGCTCACGCATCTCCACTATCACCGTGGTGCTGCTGCTCGCACTGTGGTGGCTCGCCAGCCACCTGCGCTGGCTGCCGCCGCTGTTCCTGCCCACGCCTGAGTCCATCGTCACCGCCTTTATCGATGCCTGGCAGGGCAACCTGCAAGGCGGCCAGCCGCTGACCGAGCATTTCGCGGCCAGCATGATGCGCGTGTTCGGCGCCTTCGGGCTGGCGGTGGTCACGGCGGTGCCGGTCGGCGTGATGATGGGGGTGTCGCGCATCGCACGCGGCGTGTTCGATCCGCCGATCGAGTTCTACCGCCCCTTGCCGCCGCTGGCGTACCTGCCGCTGATCGTGATCTGGTTCGGCATCGACGAGACCTCGAAGGTGCTGCTGATCTTCCTGGCCTGCTTCGCGCCGCTGGCCATGTCGGCCCAGGCCGGCGTGCGCTCGGTCACCATCGAGCAGATCAACGCGGCGTACTCGATGGGCGCCACGCCGTGGCAGGTGGTCCGCCATGTGGTGATCCCCGCCGCGCTGCCCGATATCCTGACCGGGATGCGCATCGCCATCGGCTTCGGCTGGACCACCCTGGTTGCCGCTGAAATGGTGGCCGCCACCGCCGGCCTTGGCCAGATGGTGCTCAATGCCTCCAACTTCCTGCGTACCGACGTGGTGATCATGGGCATCGTGCTGATCGGGCTGATCGCCTACGTGTTCGACCTGCTGATGCGCAAGCTGGCGAAGGTCCTGGTGCCCTGGAAGGGGCGGATGTGAGGCGATGGCGTAGCTCCGGGATCATCATCCCGGGGCACCCTCCCCAAGGACCACGATGACCCGTTCAGACTTGGTCAGAGTAGGCAGTGGAAGATAGCGCAGGCGGTATCTTCCGCTGCGGACTCCAAGGTGCGCCGCCACCCGTTGAAGCGGGGGCGACGCATCTCGATCCCGTTACAGCGCGGCCACCTGGACGCCGTTGCCGAAGTTCTGCATGGTGGGGATCTTCAGGCTGAGGTGCGAGCTGGCGTCGATCGTGTTCACGGTCGGCCCGACCTGCAAGCCGATGGTCGGGCTGGCAAAGCCACCGCCGCCGACGACGTTCTGGGCGTTGCCGCCGACAACAGAGAAGGCGCTGCCGCCGCGCACAGCGGACATGGTCTTGCCGTCCAGTTCCTGGTCGAGCGGCAGATCCTTGATCATGAGGGTCGATTGCATGGTAAGTCTCCTTGGGGGGCGGTTGAAGGGGAGTCCCGCCTCGGCGGGCCTCCCGCATGCAGCGTTGTTACAGCGCAGCCACCTGGATGCCGTTGCCGAAGTTCTGCATGGTGGGGATCTTCAGGCTGAGGTGCGAGCTGGCGTCGATCGTGTTCACGGTCGGCCCGACCTGCAAGCCGATGGTCGGGCTGGCAAAGCCGCCGCCGCCGACGACGTTCTGATAGTTGCCGCCGACAACAGAGTAGGCGCTGCCGCCGCGCACAGCGGACATGGTCTTGCCGTCGAGATCCTGGTCGAGCGGCAGGTCCTTGATCATGAGGGTCGATTGCATGGTAAGTCTCCTTGGGGATTCGGTTGAAGGGGAGTCCCGCCTCGGCGGGACTCCCGCATGCAGCGTTGTTACAGCGTGGCCACCTGGGTGCCGTTGCCGAAGTTCTGCATGGTGGGGATCTTCAGGCTGAGGTGCGAGCTGGCGTCGATCGTGTTCACGGTCGCGCCGACCTGCAAGCCGATGGTCGGGCTGGCAAAGCCGCCGCCGCCAACGACGTTCTGATAGTTGCCGCCAACAACAGAGACGGCGTGGCCGCCGCGCACAGCGGACATGGTCTTGCCGTCGAGTTCCTGGTCGAGCGGCAGATCCTTGATCATGAGGGTCGATTGCATGGTAAGTCTCCTTGGGGTTCGGTTGAGGGGAGTCCCGCGTCGGCGGGACTCCCGCATGCAGCGTTACAGCGCGACCATCTGGGTGCCGTTGCCAAAGTTCTGCAGGGTGGGGAGCTTCAGGTTGAGGTGTGTGCTCGCGTCGATCGTGTTCACGATCGGCCCGATCTGCACGCCGATGGTCGGGCTGGCAAAGCCGCCGCCGCCGACGACGTTCTGATAGTTGCCGCCGACAACAGAGTAGGCGCTGCCGCCGCGCACAGCGGACATGGTCTTGCCGTCGAGATCCTGGTCGAGCGGCAGGTCCTTGATCATGAGGGTCGATTGCATGGTAAGTCTCCTTGGGGATTCGGTTGAAGGGGAGTCCCGCCTCGGCGGGACTCCCGCATGCAGCGTTGTTACAGCGTGGCCACCTGGGTGCCGTTGCCGAAGTTCTGCATGGTGGGGATCTTCAGGCTGAGGTGCGAGCTGGCGTCGATCGTGTTCACGGTCGCGCCGACCTGCAAGCCGATGGTCGGGCTGGCAAAGCCGCCGCCGCCAACGACGTTCTGATAGTTGCCGCCAACAACAGAGACGGCGTGGCCGCCGCGCACAGCGGACATGGTCTTGCCGTCGAGTTCCTGGTCGAGCGGCAGATCCTTGATCATGAGGGTCGATTGCATGGTAAGTCTCCTTGGGGTTCGGTTGGGGGAGCACGTTGTTGCGCTCGAAGGGTATAGAGCATGGGCCGTGCCAGGCCCGGGACGGTGCTGCAATAAAATCCATAACATCCTGAAAAACAAAGGTTTTTCAGGGAATGCTGGCACTTTCCGATCCCCGTCAGGCAGACATTGTGTTGGGTGCGGGCCAACTCATTTCATGGCACTGTTGGCCAGACAAATACATATCAGGCGCCGCCCGCGATGCGATGCCGCCGGAGAGGCCGAAAGGCAAGGATGGCTAGCCTTTTATGCCGCCAGATGCTCATCCCGCGCCACGGAAAGCGGAGGAAGAAGGGCCATGGCCTCTTCCAGCCTCTGGACCAACGCGGAACTTGCTGGCTGCAGCGGCTGTCGGGTTTCCGGCGAAATCACGCCGGATAGCGCCAGCGCAGCTTTCACTGGTGCCGGATTCGGCTCCGCGAACATGAGCGAGATCAACGGCGCGAGCTTCGCGAACAAGCCGTGGGCCGCGCGCAAGCGGCCCGTCTGCGCCAGATGCAGCAGGCGCACGAACAGGTCCGGACGAATATGCGAGGACGCGGCGATCACGCCGGCGCCACCTGCAAGCAGGTGATCCAGCAAGGCAGCATCTTCGCCACACAGCACGGTGACGTGCGGATCGTTGGCAAGTGCGCGGAGATTGCCGGCGTCACACTCCTTGACCGCCGAGATCTGCGGTTGCGCAAGCAGCGATCGGATGAGCGCTGGCGACATCGCACAGCCGGTTCGCTTCGGCACGTTGTACAGCATCAGGGGGCGTTCGGTTGCGCGCGCCACCTCATTGAAATGCCACACGATGCCCTCATCGGATGGCCGCAGGTAGTAGGGCGGCGGCACCAGGTAGCCGGCAAGATCAAAGCCGTCCAGTTCGGCAACTTGCGCGCACACCGTGCGGGTATCGACCGCTCCGACGCCAGCCATCACCGGCAGCTCGCCATGGACGGCCTCGAGCACTGCCGCCGTGAAGACTTGCCGCTCGTGCGTGGAAAGCAGGCTTCCCTCGCCGGTCGTGCCCAATATGATCAGGCCGTTTACGCCTGCCTCGACGTAACTCTCAACCAGCCTGGCGGTGCCCTGCAGGTCCAGCGAGCCGGCACGCATCGGCGTGACCATGGGCACCCAGATGCCCCATGGCGACTGGCGGGAAATCGCTGCGATACCGGTGCAGGCGTGCACGGCGGCACCGGAGAAGCTCTCTTCCTCAGTGCGCCACATAGTCGTCTCGCAGGGCTGTCGTGACACCGAACTCCGCCGCCGGAAATGCCGTCATGATGGCATCCATGGCCGCGTCGCGGTCGGTGCGTGCGACCTCCACGTGCAGCGTGGTTTCGCCGTGCCGGTTGTCCACGTTCACCACATAGACGCGGGCCAGTTCACCGAGCGCCCGGTGCATGGTCTGGCGCAGGCCGAACACCTCGGTGGATGCCACCGCAAGACGCATGCGGATCCAGGCCGGTGCCGGCTGGGAGACCGCGCGCAGCGCGGGCATGGTGGCTTTGCTGTGGCGCAGGGCGGTGCGTCGGGGAACGGTATCAACGGCCAGGCTTGACTGTCGCATGATTGGATGGACCCGCGCGGTAGCGGGTCGCGTATTGGACATGGCTTTATGCTAGCCAGCGCCGCCTAAATTTGATGCAAGGATATTGGGCTTTGGCGTTAAATCCGCATCAAAATCAGCGACGCTGGCAAAGCGCTCGCGCTCAGAACGTCTTCGTCAGCGAAGCCCAGGCCGCAGCCTTGCCGAGGTAGCGGCCCCGGTTGGCACTGGTGTAGGCTGATTCCTTGGCATTGGTGTCCACATAGGCCACCGCCAGCGCGAAGCCCTTGCCCAGGTCCTTGGTCAGGCCGATCTTCCAGTCGGTGTATGAGGCATTGCTGTTGTGCTTGACGTCCTGGTAGCCGACGTGCGCATTCAGGGTCAGGTCCCAGAAGTTCAGCGGCACGTTGGCGC
>NZ_JBYTAH010000136.1:0-6976 GCF_058787975.1 Cupriavidus sp. FW305-26 | reverse complement strand
GCGGGTGGGTGGGCTGCGCCGGAGGTGGCGTTGCGGCGCGCATGTGCCGCTTGCCTCGGCGCGGGTCAGAGCGATCCGAACACGGTGCCCAGTCCGTAGGTGAAGGCTGCCGCCATGCCCCCGATCAGCACCTGCCGCAGCGCCGAGAACCATCCCGGGCGGCCATTGAACGACGAGGTGCCCCAGCCAACCAGGCCAAGGCCGGCCAGGCACGCGACGATGCTGCCGAACTGCGCCGATGGCCCTGCGGTCACGAGGAACGGCAGCAACGGCACCAGCGCACCGCTGCTGTACAGCACGAAGGAAATTACCGCCGCCTGCACCGGGTTGCCGCCGCGCTCCTGCGGGTTGATGCCCAGCACTTCGCGCGCAAAGGTGTCCAGGGCCGCGCGCGGGTTGCGCATGATCTCGTCGGCGGCACGCTCGGCATCGGCCGGCAGCACGCCCTTGCCCACAATCACCGTGACCAGCCGCTGTCGGGCCCGGGTGGCATCATGCGCGAGCTCGTGCGCCATGTCGCGCAGGCGCTTGTTGTTCATCTCGCGACTGTTGGTCACCGACAGCCATTCGCCCAGCGCCATCGAGCAAGCGCCCGCCGCCAGGCCCGCCAGCCCGGCCAGGATGACGGCCTCGCGCGAGGCCGCCGCGCCCTCCAGGCCCATCACCAGGCAGAAGCTGGACACCAGCCCGTCGTTGACGCCCAGCACGGCTGCGCGCAAGGCGTTGCCGCTCGGTCGATGGAGCAGGCGCCGTACGCGGGTGCCGAAGCCGGTTGGAGTGGGGGCGCTCGACAGGGGCATGGTCCTTTTGCGATGGAGCGTTGTCAGTTGAAGCGCGGGCCCAGGTCATCCCGCATCCATTCGATAAAGGCGCGCGTGCGTGCCGGCAACAGTCGCGCATGGGGATAGATCAGCGATAGCGGCCATGCCGGCTGCTCGAAATCCTGCAGCACGATGCGCAGTTTGCGTGCTTCGACCAGTTGCGCGACCTGGTAGGACAGGAAGTGGCCGAAGCCCGCGCCTTCGGCACAGGCAGCCACGGCGGGCGCGGTCTGGTTGAATTCCAGGTTGCCGCTGACCTGCACGTGGAACTCCCGGCCGTCCTCCTGGAAGGTCCACCAGTGCGCGTGGTTGCCGGTGAAGCGCACGCAGTTGGCGCTGGCCAGTTCCTCGGGATGGCGTGGCACGCCGTGCTTGCGCAGGTAGGCCGGCGTGGCCACCACCACGCGGCGGATGCTGCCGACGGTCTGCGCCACCAGCGTGGAATCAGCCAGCGGGCCGATGCGCACCCCCACGTCCAGGTCTTCTTCAAGCAGGTTCACCACGCGGTCGGTGAATTCCATGCGGCAGCGCACGCGCGGATAGCGCTGCACGAAACGCGTGACCGCCGGCGCCACATACATCTGGCCGAACAGCACCGAGGCGGTCAGCGTGAGCTGGCCGCTGGGTTCGACATGGCTGGCGGTCAGGCCGGCCTCGACCTCGTCGATGGTGGCCAGGATGCGCCGGCAGCTGTCCAGGTAGCTGCGCCCCTCGCCGGTCAGCGACAGCCGCCGCGTGGTGCGGTTGAGCAGCCGGACCTGCAACTCGGATTCCAGCGCCGCCAGCGTGCGCACCACCGCCGGCAACGAGGTATGCAGCGTCGTGGCGGCTGCCGTCAGGCTGCCCTCGTCGACGATCCGCACAAAGGTCTGCATCGCGCGTAGCTTGTCCATGGCGCCACACATTACTCCATTCTTTGGAGTAGTCAAATATCAATTGCCCTATTTATTGCAACGACTTCGGCGCCCAGAATCCGGCTATCCCAACCGTTGAGGAGAGTGCCATGCAAGAAACCAATCGCCCCGCCAAGCCGCTGGTGCTGTACCGCTCGCCGGTGTCCGGCCACGCCCATCGCGCAGAACTGTTCCTGGGGCTGCTGGGCTTGCCCTGCCGGCTGGTGGACGTCGACCTGCGCGGCGGCGAGCAGCGCAGCGAGGCCTTCCTACGCCTGAACCCGTTCGGCCAGGTGCCGGTGCTGGATGACGACGGCGTGGTCGTCGGCGATTCCAACGCCATCCTGGTCTACCTGGCCACGCGCTATGACGACGGCCGCTGGCTGCCGCGCGATCCGGTGGGCGCGGCGCGCGTGCAGCGCTGGCTGTCGGTGGCCGCCGGCGACATTGCCTTCGGGCCGGCGGCGGCGCGCCTGGGCGTGCTGTTCGGCAGGCCGGTGGCGATGGACGATGCCATCGCCCGCGCGCAGCGGCTGTTCACGCTGATGGAAATCCTGCTCGCCGGGCAGCCGTTCCTGGCGGCCGACCATGCCACCATTGCTGACGTTGCCGCCTACAGCTATATCGCCCGCGCCGAGGAAGGCAACGTGCCGCTGGCGCCGTACCCCGCGCTGAACGACTGGCTGCGCCGCATCGAAGCCTTGCCCGGCTTCGTGCCGATGCTGGTGTCGAAGGTCGGCCTGGCGGCGTAGCGCCTGCCGGACCCGCGTATCGCCAATCGATCCGACAAGGAAAAGGAGCTAGTCATGGATCTGCCCACATGGCCGCACGCCGGCCTGCCATTCCACGCCGGCGAACTGGCCGCCCAGGAGCGCGCCGGCAAGCGCGAACGCATGGCCGCGTCCGGCCCGCGGGTAATCCGTGGCGAGATGCCGGAGCAGCACCGCACGTTCTTTGCGCAGCTGCCGTTCCTGCTGGTTGGCGCCGTCGATGCCGACGGGCAGCCCTGGGCCACGATGCTGGCCGGGACGCCGGGGTTTGCGCATACGCCTGACGCCACCCACCTGCGTATCGACGCCGTGCCGCTGCCCGGCGACCCGGCGGCCCTGGCGCTGGCGCAGGGCGCGCGCATCGGCCTGCTCGGGATCGAGCTGCCTACGCGCCGGCGCAACCGCATGAACGGGGTCATCGTGGCGCGCGACGAGGGCGGGATGACAGTCGAGGTCGAGCAGAGCTTTGGCAACTGCCCGCGCTATATCCAGTTGCGCGACGTGAGCCTGGCCGAGCCGGCGCCCGCGCCGCCCGCCTGGCACGGCGACGCGCTGGATGAGCAGGCGGTGGCCTGGCTGCGCGGCGCCGATACCCTGTTCATCGCCACCAGCCACACCGCATCTCCGCAGGACGAGGGCGAGCACACCGGAGGCGCCGATGTCTCGCACCGCGGCGGCAAGCCTGGCTTTATCCGCGTCGACGAGGCCGGCACGCTGACGTTCCCGGACTTCAACGGCAACAACTTCTTCAATACGGTCGGCAACCTGCTGGCCAATCCGCAAGCCGGGATCGTGGTGCCGGATTTTGCCGATGGCTCGCTGCTGCATGTGGGCGGGCGCGCCGAGGTGATCTGGGAGGGCGATGAACTGGCGTCATACGCCGGCGCCGAACGGCTGGTGCGGCTGCATGTCGAGCGCGTGGTGCGGCGTGCGGCGGTATTGCCGCTGCGCTTCGGTTTTCGCGAATACTCGCCGGTGTTGGCGGACACGGGCGCGTGGCCGGTGCGTTGAGTCCGGTAGTCCGGGAGATTGTCATAAAAATGACATCAGAAAGTCACAAAAGAGTCACAATGGCGGCTGGCGACTGTTCGTAGCACCCGGAACCAGGGCGCTGGCGGGCAGCCCTGTATCAAGGAGAAATCAACCGTGGACAAGACGAAGAACAAGCCGCAAGCCCGCCGGGACATCCTGAGACACGCACTGCTGGCCCTGGCCGCCGCGCCGCTGGCACTGGCGGCGGGGACCGCGCAAGCGGCCTGGCCGGAAAAGCCGATCCGGCTGGTGGTGGCATTCCCGCCCGGCGGCCCGGTCGACACGCACGCGCGCCTGCTGGCCGAAAAGCTGCAGCCGATCCTGGGCCAGACCATCGTGATCGACTACAAGGCCGGCGCCGCCGGCAATATCGGCTCGGACAACGTCGCCAAGTCCGCGCCCGACGGCTACACGCTGCTGCTGGCCAACACTGGGCAGATGGCCATCAACAACTCGCTCTATCCCAAGCTGCCCTACAGCATGCCGAAGGACTTCGCGCCGGTGGCACGCACGGCGCTGATCCCGCTGGTGATGGTGGTCAACAACAACGTGCCGGCGCGCGACCTGAAGGCGTTCATCAGCTATGCCAAGGCCAACCCGGGCAAGCTGAACTTTGCCTCGGGCGGCAATGGCGGCATCTCGCACCTGATGCCGGAAATGTTCAAGCAGGCTTCGGGCACGTTCATCGTCCATATCCCGTACAAGGGCAGCTCGCCGGCGCTGACCGACGTGATGGGCGGCCAGGCGCAGATGATGGCCGACTCGATCCCGCTGTTCACGCAGTACATCAAGGCAGGCAAGGTGCGTGCGCTGGCGGTGACGTCGCCGCAGCGCTCTCCCGCGCTGCCGGATGTGCCGACGATGCAGGAGGCCGGGCTGAAGGGCTTCGAGGTGGTTGGCTTCTATGGCATGCTGGCGCCGGCGGGCACGCCCAGGGAGGTGGTCTCACGCCTGTCCGGTGCCTTGCGCACGGTGCTGGCCGACCCCGACACCAAGGCGAAGCTCGAGCAGCAGGGTGCCGAGCCCGCATGGCAGTCGCCGGAGGCATTTGCCGCCACGATCACGGCGGAGCAGAAGCGCTGGGGGCAGGCAGTGAAGGCGTCGGGCGCAAGTATCGACTGAGCCGGGCGGGCACCCGCGGGTGCCGTGGCTCATGGCTCAGCTGCGGCCCCGATATTTCAGGCTTGCGCAGTGGCCGACGAGCGCGGTGATGCAGCAGGCATCGCCGCGCCATTCGCCGCCGATGACGATGCCGTCCTGGCCGGTCACCAGCTTGCGCTGGCATTGGCCCGGTACCGGCGTGCGCTCCATGCCGGCATCGCGCGGGCCGCTGCCCGGGGGGCGCGCGGGCGCAATCGAATCGTTCCAGACATAGGCCGTGCCGGAGGGCAGGACCTGCACCGATTGCGGCGGACCCCACTGGCGCTTCGCCTCATCGACGGGGACGTTTTTCCAGGAATCGAAGACGTCCTGCATGGCGCTGGCCTCCAGGCCGGCGCAGGCACCGGTGATGGCAGCCGCCCACAAGACGGCCAGGCTTGCACGCACGCTGACGGCGCCGCGGGCCGTTTCGGCCGGAAGGATTGGGTTGGCTGGCATGTAGGCTCCGCATCGGCGCAGCCGGCTGCAAGGGCCGGCCTGTGCAGGCTAGCGGAGCCGCGTGCCTCGCTGCAAGCGTGCTCTGCGCGATGACGCACAGAGCGTGGCCGGCTTCAGTCGGAGACCAGGCCCAGGGGTTGCTGTGCGGCAGCCGGTGGCGCCTTGCGGGCAGTCTGTCCGGCCGGGATGCGTGCCGGGCGTGGCGCCCGGGCGGGGGCCTCGGGGGCGGTCAGCGTGAACGGCCTGTGCACGGACAGCGGCACCGCCTGCGGCATCCATTGCGCCAGCCGCGGCGCGAGGATCTGGTATGTATCGAGGTCGAAATGCGCTGGTGCTGCCGCCAACGCCTGCGCTTCTTCCAGCGTGGCTGCGCAGCCCAGGTAGCACCAGTCGTCGGCGACATGCCACCAGGTGCGTCCGTCGTGCTGCTCGCGCCAGGCAGCCGGGCCATCGAAGGGCCAGGGCATCAGCGCGATCGGCGCCAGCGCGGCGGCCAGCCGGGCGCGGTGCGCGCCCGACGGCTCGGCGCCGACGCAGGCACCGGCGCAGCGATGGACCTGGCGCGCAAAGCAGGGGCTGCCACGGCGGGTGGTTTTCTCCAGCGACAGCGTGGCCAGGCACAGGCCGTGTTCCTGCGCCAGCGCGCGCAAGCGAGCCTCGGCCGCGCCGCGGCTGCCGAACACGCCGAACAGGTCGCGATGCCGGCAGAAATCCGTATCTCGATCCGAGCGCAGGCGTGGCACCGGCAGCTGCTGCGGCAGTTCCCAGGCATAGAGCCGGGCATTGCGGCGCAGCAGCTGGTTGTGCACCGGCTGCATCGCCTTGACCAGCCGGGCTTCGAGCAGCAGCGCGCCGGTCTCGCCGCCGGTCTCGCGCCATTCCACACGGCGTACCAGCCGGGCCAGCCGCATATCCTTGCCGTACCGGTAGTCGCCGGAGAAGTGGGCGCCGATCCGTTGCCGCAGGTGCACGCTCTTGCCGATATAGAGTGGCACGTCCTGGTCGCCATAGAAGATATAGACACCGGGCGCCGCCGGCACGTCTTCCAGCGCGGTTTCGTCCAGGCCGGCCGGCAGGCTGGCCCGCCGCACCAGCGTGCGCACGGCCGATTCCACCAGGTCGACCGAATACGTGGCATGGATCTTCTGCCAGAACTGCCACAGCAGCTCGGCATCGGCCAGCGCGCGGTGGCGGCCCTTGGGCGTCAGGCCGAAGCGCGCGATCAGCGCATCCAGGCCGTGGCGTTCCACGGAGGGGAACAGCGAGCGCGACAGCCTTACCGTGCACAGCACGTCGGCCCGGAAGGTCACGCCGGCACGTCGGAAGGCGTTCTTCAGGAAGCCATAGTCGAAGCGCGCGTTGTGCGCCACGAACAAGCGGCCTTGCAGGCGTTCGGCAAGCGATTCCGCCAGTGACTCGAAGCTCGGCTGGCCGCGCACCATCTCTTCGGTAATGCCAGTCATGCGCTGGATGAACGGCGGGATCGACATGCCGGGGTCGAGCAGGGTGTCCCATTCAATGATGCCGTCCGGGCCGACTTCGACCACGCCGATCTCGGTAATGCGGTCGCGCTGGGCGTCCGCGCCGGTGGTCTCCAGGTCGACAAAGGCAATAGGGCGCGACAGCGCCGCGGCGAGAGCTTGGGCGTCGAGCAGGCGCGCCCCGTCCGCTGGCAGGCGCGACGGCAGGTAGGTAGGCATGTCAGGCATTTGCCGATTCTAAGGCGGCGCTGATGGTGGCACGAAGAAGTTTTCAAAAACCCCTTGCCAACCCCGCTGCGGTCACTTAATATTCGCCCCCTCGCAACACAACGCAGCGCTGCAAAGCAGACGCAGCAAGGGTTGCGGGGTCGACCGGGATG
>NZ_JBYTAH010000135.1:0-6983 GCF_058787975.1 Cupriavidus sp. FW305-26 | reverse complement strand
AATTTGCATGGCTGGGTCTACGACATTGAGACAGGTAGCATCGATGCGCTCGACGGCGCAACACGACGCTTTGTGCCGCTCGCCGAGTCACCGACCACCGTTGCGGTGGCTTCGCGCAACCGCGGACAGGTGTGATATAGGTATTAGCTTGAACTCGAATTGACAGGTAGTCGGGCGAACTTCTGTCGCCAACGGGCAATCACGCCGCTCGAGCGAGGCGCGAACTGCAGCCCCTTGAGAATCTTAGCTCGCCTGCCGGAGAAGTTCAGCCGCGAGGACCTGATCCCGCTGGGCAGCCGCATCCGCTGCCGTCTGGCGCTGGAGAGTGCGAGCATCGACGAGCTGCAGGCCTGCCTGGACCACTTGCTGGCCGCCGCCGGCAACGCCACCCTGATGACCATGCCATTGCGCCAGACCCTGTGTGAGCACGCCGCCGGCAATTACCGCATCCTGATGAACTTGGCGGGCGAGCTTCTGGCCCAGGCCGCGCAGCGGGAGCTACCGCAGATCGATGAGAAGCTCTATCTGGAAACCTACAGCGCAACCCAGAACCGCCGCGCCAGGCGGTGAGTGGTGCCGTTGGCCATCGCCGCCACGTCCAGCAACACAACGACGACATCACCATGACCTTCCACCAGCCATCCGGCATCACCCAGGGGCTGCCCCTGCTCATTGATGCCAACTGGACGCCCGCGCAGGCCTGGGCTGTGATCGAATTGCTCGACGATCTGCGCGACCGTCTGCATGCTCACTATCAATTGGCCTTGGCCCAGTGGCTGGCCGAAGATCGGCAGGAGCATCCTGATGGCCTTGGCGATCTCGCAGATAACGACTTCTGATCCAGTAACAAGGGGCCCGCCGGGCCCCTTGTTACATCAGTGCCGCTGCTCCGCATCCGGTCCACCGCGATTGATCGCCACGTCCATCAGCGTTGCCCGACGGCACGCAACATTGGTAATGGACGGTGCCGCAGCCGACCATCAATTACCGTGCCCGCGCATCCATCGAATCTCGTGCTCACGCACAGGGAGCCTCATCCAGTGGCGAGAGGCCGGTCTTCAGGTGCTCGGCCATGGACGACGAGACGCTGCGCATCATCAACTGCAACCTCCACTGCGGCGACAAATAGTTCAGGTCAACTCCCGGCACAGCGACTCGACAGCGCCAAAGGCGCCACACTGACGCTCGCTCGCCGGCTCGCCTTGGTCCACGCGAAGCGCGTAAAGCTGGTAAGCATGCTCCTGTGACGCAACAATGTATGGCATAAGCCACTGCGAATGCGCGAACTTTATGTTCCTGAGCCTTGACGGATGAGAGCGCCACGCGCGCCCAGCCACACTGGATCCGCTCCGTCAATGGCCCCTGCTGATCACATCCAGGAGTTGCCGGCCTTTCCCGGTCACGCGGATCTGCCTGTGGTCTGGTGCCCCAGCTTCGAGACGGACCAACTGGCGCTCGACAAGGGCACCAATGTCGGCGGGGTCGAGTTCATGGTGACCTTCCGCGTCATTGAGAACCATTAGGGCTGCGATCTCGTGGGGGCTCAGCATCTCCTGTCTCCGGCAGTGTGTGACGGGTCATGCCTGGTACGCCGCAGCAGCCTCGCCTGGCCACCGGACCGGTCGCCGGCACGTGACTGACACTATAGAAGTCGAGGCCCGCATTGGAGTCACCAGATTCCGGAGTACTTGCGCTCAATCAAATGAAATTGCCGCATTGAGGGGTGCCTCTTAACTCCCGAGGGGCTTCCCTGGGTAGCTGAGGGTAGGCGCCCCGATCATTCAGGCGGATTACCGGGCGACGCCCCTGGCCACGGAAACTGCGCAGCGCGCGCGAACGCTATCGGCTTACCGTCTTTGCCGTGGGTTGCACCCTTGTCCATCTCTGTCACCCGGAGCCTGACGCATGAAGAACACCCTCGCCCAAAAGGTTTAAGCCATATGATGTATTGCGCATATGGTACGCCGAACGGTACACAGCAAGGGTGCCTGAAGGCGTGGTTATATCTGGTTATATCCCGGCACCTCTGGCCGCCGATCCGCCCGCATGGGAAATCTTCGGCTTTTGCGCCCCTGTTCGCTCCATGGAGACACACACAAGGACGTCGCAATGCCCTTCATGGGCGTCAACTCCGTGTCTGTGCCGAAGGCTTGGCCCCCGGACGCCGCCGATATTCCGGCCCCGCCTTCGTCGAGAAGACTCGCGGCTCCTTTTTATTGTGCTATAGATTTTACATGCGGGCATCCCATCGAAAACACGGCGCTGGAAGATGTGGGGCGCTGCATCATAGATGCGGACCGCAGAGTTCAGAGCTAAGCTAGAGCCTCCAGAATGCCAAAGAATAAAAAACAAGAATTTTTTGAGCCCAATGTACTCATCAATACCCTGATTAAAGCGGGGGCCTTTGATAGAAAAAGTTCGTCTACTGACGACATTCTCACCGATGCTTTACGTTCCGTCCGAAAGCTGCTTGGGATGCAAGTTGCCTTTCTTTCCGAGTTCAGGCGAGATCGGCGGGTCTTCGCCTATGTCGATTCCGACGAGGATTTTTCGCCGATAAACATCGGCGAGTCAGATCCTCTTGACGAAAGCTATTGCCAACGCGTCGTCGATGGCCGCCTACCTGAGCTAATCAGGGATGCCAGGAAAATCCCGGAAGCATTAGACATCAAGGCAACCACCGATTTACCCATTGGGGCTCACCTGAGCATACCGGTTCGTTTTAGCAACGGCCAAGTGTTTGGCACTTTTTGTTGTTTTAGCACAAAGCCAGACGAGACGCTCAACCAACGTGATATGGCTACAATGCGATTGTTTGCAGATTTCTCGGGCCGACTACTTGAGCGCGAGGTCATCGCGCACCACTCGGGCGACATAACCAAGAGACGAATACAGAAACTAATTAAATCCAAAGAATTCAGCATCGTTTATCAGCCAATTTTCTTATTGGATGGCAAACGCGTTGTCGGTTATGAGGCCCTTTGCCGATTTCCCGGCAAACAAGCATCTCCACCGGAAAACGTCTTCCGCGAAGCGCAAGAGGTCGGATTGCTGGTTGAACTTGAGTTGGCGACCGTGGAAATGGCCCTAAATAGCCTGGTCTCGATACCCGATGATTTTCGTATTTCCGTAAACGTTTCCCCCCAAACACTTCTCAGCGGAAAAATTGGCGCAGTGATTAATAAGTTCGATGCAAGCCGAATCGTTTTCGAGCTAACTGAACACTGTTCAGTGGAAGATTACGCTGCGATCTCACGCGAACTGGGCCCGTTGAGAAACAAGGGTATCGCACTCGCCATTGACGACATAGGTGCAGGCTATTCCAGCTTTCGCCATGTACTTGAACTTAAGCCAGAGTTAATCAAATTCGACCGTAGCCTGATTCACAATATTCACATGGAAACTGGGAACCGTGCGCTGGCGGCAGCCTTGGTTCGATTTTCCGAGGAAATGGGCATCGAAGTTATCGCGGAAGGTGTAGAGACCGAAGGCGAGCTTAATGTGCTGCAACGGTTGGGGGTCAGAAAGATTCAAGGCTACATATGGGGGCGACCCGCACCGCTCCCCGTCCTCTGAATTTCATAAACCTTGCCCTGTCGTTCGGTGGATTTCTTGGTTTCCTGCATCCAGCGTGGCGTACAGGGTACTCTGCGCTGTGATGGCGCAGTTAGCGACACTTCGCCCCCACATCCCCCTGCCCTGCCGAAATGGAAGCGAGTCACTAGCTCGACTCCCCCTGAATTGAGCTCGGAGTTTGATGTGCGGTGAAACTGTCGTAACAGTGCCACATCCCTTACGGGTGGCAATGTAGCCATAATGCTACATTGTCCGAAGGCAATCTGCGGCGTGGAAGTAACCCGATCGCGCAGACATAGGTGTCCTAACGATCACTCCGCAATACACGTTGCCGCAAAGACCGTGCACTCAGAATCTCACCCAGAATTTGCCGTGGCCCGGTTTCGCATTGAATTCGAACACCCGGACACCGAGCGCGACTTCCAACGCCACCATTTGCTCCGGACTCAGACATCTCTTCGTCTGACGTTGTGTTGGTGCGTCTTCTTTTACCTTGCTTTTGCCTTGACAGATGTCGCCGCGCTCGGCTTTAGCCGCGAGACATTCCTCTTGTTTGTCAGCCGCACTACTTTCGTCCTGGCAGTGATGCTGGGTTTGCACTATGTACGCACTCAGCCTGAGTCGATTGCGGTCCCTGTGCTTGCGGCCAGTGTTATCGAACTTGTCGGGATGGCAACCTACCTGGTCATCGTCTGGCTGCGCCCGGACGAAATTCAGGGACAAGCGATGTCGCTCTGCATCATGCTAATCATCGTCTATGTCTTCATCCCCAACCGACTGATCATTTCCAAGGGCATTGCGGTAATTGCCACCACCGCTTTCATCGTGATCGCCGCGGCAAGGCTACCTTCGACGGAAGCACTGAAACTATCCATGCGACTGGTTCTTGCCAATGGTGTCGGTCTGGTAGCGGCCCGGCGCTATCAGCGGCTGTGGCGGGAAGAATACCGTGTGTTGATGGACTATAAACATCTTTCCATCCGGGATCATCTCACCGGTTGCTACAACCGTCGTCATCTTCATGACACGGTCTTACCCAGCGAAATCGCAAAGGCACGGCGGCATAAGCAGCAGCTGGCGCTAATCGTCTGTGACATCGATCACTTCAAATCGACCAATGATACCTATGGGCACCAGGCCGGCGACGCCGTGCTTCGGCACGTTTCCTCCATGCTTAGAACATTGACACGGCACCACCTTGACAGCGTGGTGCGCTACGGCGGCGAAGAGTTCGTTCTGGTCTTGAGCCAAACCGGCCGCGACGGCGCTGTGTCACTTGCTGAGCGGCTGCGTCTGGCAATCGCGACGAATCCGACGACCGATGCCATGGGTCGAAGGATTGGCGTTACCGCCAGCTTCGGCGTGCAGGCGATCAATTTTGCGACAGCGGGGAGAACCGTCACCGAGGACCGCCTTTTCGCCGCCGCTGACAGGCTGTTATATGAGGCCAAGGAATCTGGTCGTAACACGATTCGGGTGGACGAATGGGCGGATGACTCATCCGTTCGCACGATGGATTCCCCGCAATCCCGAGCATACGATACCAGCGACGTTTGCTGAAATGTGATCGCTGCAATCGCAGTCTGGCGGGATGCCCCCACGCAAGAGGGGCACAAGCGAGGTTGCGCTTTATTGGATCACTTACTTAAATCTGATTGTAGTTTCGTGAAATGCATGCCGGGGGGGAAGTTGGCAGTAACGGGAACCTTGGTCAAGTCGGCGGCAAAGCACCGTTGACAACCAAGGCAGCCCATTTGGTTACGGGGGCAAATAAAAGAATGACAACGAGCTACGGCCAGGCCGGCCGCTGGGGACAGATCACGCCGAATGGGCGCGGCTGGCAGGACACCATTGCAGCGGCAGACATCGCACTCGGGGAAGCCACTCGTATCCAACGTGGCGTGCGGGACAATCTGAAGCTCCACCAGCAGCTGCGGGAACTCAAGACAGAGCTGCGCAAAGCGCACGCCGAACTGGATCGCTATCGCCAGTCGCATGCGCGGGCCGTGAAGAACTTGCGCCAGTGCGAACGCGAAAGTGATAAGCAGGTCAGCAGGCTGCAAGAGCAAGTCCACAACCTGCGTCTACGCCACCGTGTTTACAAACTGATGACCGAGCATTATGCACTGACTGCTCTGCGACTGGTCCCCGCAACGCTCGCGCTGCATCGTGGCCGCGTCGCAGAACATGTTCTGTTCCAGCAGGGCAAGGGCGTGCCAATCCCTGAAATCAGCTTGGAAGAGTTGGGCGCCGAACTGTTACAGTATTAAGCTGTATCATACAGCACTCTTCTTGCAATGACGCTCTGGACTCGGCCGTGACCGCAGCAGCCGAGTGTCAGTCTGCCCGGTTTGATTCCTCTCAGATTTTCCCGGGTGCGCCAAGCATGACTCCCGACTTTGGCGCACCATTTTCTTTTCCTTCGCCCATAGCCTCATCCCGCCTCCGCGGCCTGTCGCACAGAATGAAGCCACGAACATCTGCCACCCTAGCGGCAAAGAAATGGCGGGGCCGGACGGTTCAAAGTCGCTGGCGTTGTGCCGTATCCATGTCAGCGACGGCCTGGTTTCGGTAAAGCGTGGGGAGGGTACCGTGGGTAACAATATCAAGTTTGGCTTGTGCGTACTGGCCCTGCTGGGCGGTGTGATCTATATCGAAGCTGGGGCAATGAACTTGAGCATGATGGACACTATGCGGCAACTAGGCGCGGATCTCCTGCACCGGCTGTTCTATTGACAGAAAGTTGCCTCATTAAGGATCGCTCTGAGCGAGAGGTGCGCGCAAGCATAGTGAATCCGCGTGGCGCTTGGCCACACGCTGCAATCGGCAAGCCGCTGTCCTCGCTGACGCACGAGGACCTGTTCCTTCCGGCGGGACCCGCACTCGGCCACACGCTGACTGTTAGCAAGGAAGTTGCGCGCGGTCACCTCGGCTGGCGCCCATTTGTCGGCCCAAAGTCGCCCGGCCGAGTGAGCGCGACGGGTAAGGCGGTCTCCGGACGCCGACGCCGGCATCGTAAGCGGCTGGTCGCCGCGCAGGCCGCCTTGGTCGGGGCGTTCACCCTGAGAATCACCGGCCCGGGCCAACCGGCACTGGAATAGTGCACTCCCCCCCCCCAGATTGGGGCGTGGATCCGCAACGACTCCCCTCCTTTCCCAATATTTCCTCGTGGACTACGGGTTATCGCTCGTTGCAGGGTGGCATGGCTGTTGCATATTATTCAAGTGACTTGAATTTGGTGCAGGCATCTTTCCAGAAGCTTTCCCGGGGCGTCCGCAGGCGCCCCGCATCGGTTCGGGTCCGTGACGCCGCGCCAGTGGTTCGTCCAATTTGTCCATGCAACCCAGGGGGAAGAGAGTGCGCAAGAAACACACTGCAGTAGCCGCCGCCATCGCAGCCGCAGCGAC
>NZ_JBYTAH010000134.1:0-7249 GCF_058787975.1 Cupriavidus sp. FW305-26 | reverse complement strand
GTTCAGTCCTTCCAATACCTTTTCGAGCGACATGGCGATCGCAGTGTGGCAGTAAGTGGCACTTGGTGCCGGTTCAATACAGCAGGTGCCCCGAAGTGGTACCTCGGGGCAGATGTCGACGTCTATTGATTCGTTCGAAGGTGGGAGCATGTCCCACGTGGTCCCACTAGCCATCACTGCGTCCCCACAGAGTGCCGATCCTCTTGCTTCCAAACGGAGGTAGAAACTAGGGCCGGGTGGGACTTGGTATGACTGAGCGGGACCGTGCAGGCGGACGGTCAGACGCCGCGAACGGTGGTCATCAGCTTCAGGTGTGTCGTATAGCAACGGAGGCCGAGCGGCTGGAACTTGCGCAGGAACCGCGTGACCTCGTCATTCACGTCCGTCATGTCGCGGATGCCGTTCCAAACCATGAAATCGAACTGGTCCATGGTCTGATCAAATTTAATGAGCACCTGGAGTGCGCGAACGGCAAAACGAGAGTAGGCCTGGACCTCCAGCTCAACAGACGGCCACGTAATCGTCGGTTCGAAAACGATGTCGTCCTTAGCCCGCATCTCCTGCTCGCGCTGCTGACGGTAGGCTGTAGCAACGCGCAGCTGCTCGTCGACATAGTCCTCGAGCTTTGCCAACTCCCGCTCCAGGAACGTTTCGATGGTCGATAATTCGCTGCGCGAGAAGGTCGACTGACCGAAGCGCTGCAGGTTGAGCGACATGCGGTTCATGTACGGCCACCATTGCTCGAATAGCGGACGCAGGCGTGTATGGTTCAGCTTCAGCCCGACTGCCACCACGGCTGCGCCGGCGAGTTCGCGTTCAAGAATTTGACGACCCAGTTCACGTCGCCGGCGAACGATGGCTTGGCGGTCTTCGGGCGAGAGTTCGCGGAACAGCTTCCGGGTACGCTCGACCTCGGCCTTCTTCTTCTCCAGGTCGGCCGTTGAAATGATGCCTTCCTTGCGCAGGGCGTCGGCAGACGCCTCCATCTCAAGCAGCTCCGACTCGACGTCATCGGGCCGATCCATGCCGCCGGCAGTGTCGGCCGCTACACCGGTCAGTGGTTGATCGAGCGCATCGCTTGCCGTAGCGGGCAACTCGGCAGGGGACAGATCGGTAGTGGTCATATTTTCTCCTTGGATGGCCAGCCACTTGGCCTTTGGGCATTCAGAAAGATGGTGTCGACTACTTGCCGACGTGGAATGACGCCGCAAGGCGCCAGCTGAGCAAGCCAACCAGGCCGACGCCGAAGGTCCACCAGTAGGCCAGCAGGGAAAACGGAAGCAGCAGGGCGGATGCACCGAAGCCGAAGCACAGCAGCAAGCCATGTGCGGCGACGTGAAACGTCACCGGGTTCGCGAACCCAGCGCCCGCGGCTCGAATCTTTCTCGACACGGCGCCGTCGTTGAGCAGCGCAACAAGCAGCACCATCCCGCCAAACAACCAGTAATGTGCAACGGCCGATCGATAGACCGCCCGATAGATGGTCAACCAGAAGTGCCGCATCCAACCACGCCCGAATTCGGATGCGCCGGCATCGGGCAGCGCCGTGTTCGCATCCGATCCCGAGAACGATGCCCGCAACGCACCAGACCGGACAAACCATCGATCAAAGCGGTCGTTAGCTACCGTTGTTGCCTTGTCCGCCTTGGGCTGTCCGAGCACATGTTCAACCGAACGCTGTTCCGCTTCACTCACCTCGAATGCGGCATCGTCCTGTATGAACGGAGCGAGGGCACATATCATTAGTGGCGCCGCTAGCATCCACATCCGCACATGGGAGACGAATCGACTGTTGGCCATGGCTCAGATCCAGTGCAGGGCGAGCAGAACTGGGAGAGCCGGAATCGCCACGAGCGCGCCCCAGAACAACGCCGGCTTGCGCGCCGCGATGCCAATCAGCGCGAAGCACGGGCCCGCGTTGCCGAGCAGGAATGTGCTTGGTATCGGCGCGTCCGCATTCCTTGCGGCAATCCACGCCTGCATCTCGAATGCGAGGGCCTCGTCGACGCGAAAGAGCCGTGCGGCGATCCGCGGCTGCGTCTTGCGCAGCGAAGCGAGCAATTGCCTCGCCCTAGTGTGCAAAGTCTCGAGCGACATCGTAGTTCTCGAAGTAGCGGGTAAAGCCGTACCCCGTCAGCACGCGCGCGGCCAACTGGAATGCCGCGCATCGCTGCGTCACGTTCCCGGGGACCGGTTCGTCGACCACCTGGCAGACGTAGCCGATGGGCTGACGTTGCTCGAAAGAGGGGATCGACTCGTGATAGGGATACCAAACGTTGTACTTCTCGCCCTTGAATGCGGCGTAGCGCTTGGCGTAGAGATCATGGGCACGGCCGAACAGACCTTTCATGAAGGCCACGTTGGCGTCACCATGTTTTCGAGCGGCGCGCCAGGCGGCGATAGCGTCTGTCAGCATCTCCTTGACCAACGGGTCTTCACGCACGCGGAAGTTCACGCCGATGTAATCGACCACCCGCGTGCATACGTCGTCCAGGTCTGGCGAGACGATGAACACGGGCGAGAGCTTCGCGGAGAGTTTGTATTCCTTGGCAATTTGTCGTAACAGGCTGGTGCGCATTGACCTTTAACCTTGGATGATTGGAATTCGACCCTGGTAGACGGAGCCACCGGAGATACGCAGGAAGTACTGCAGATTAGGCAACTGCATGATCAGCTCATACGGAATCAATGGCGCTTTCTCAAGCTGGGTCGAACGTGAGACGGATCCGCTGAACTCCCCGACATGCGCCTCGGTGCCAGTGCTCGTGCTGCTCGACACCACGACATTTCGGATGGCCGTCGTGCCGGCCTTCTCGCAGAACCACTGGGCCGTGTCGATATCTTCCAATCGTAAGACGATCTGGTTGTTCAAATTCCCCAAAACCTGGTGCATCTTGGCCACGTTTCCGAGTTTGGCGGTCACGTCGGAGCGGGTCTGGTAAGCAGCGAAGACCTTGAAGCCAGCGCCACGGCCCTTGTTCAGGAGCTGCAGCATCTGCTCGTTGATCGCCTCGGCCACCTCGTCGATGATCAGGACAACTTCCGGCGGCGTGGCGTAGAAGTTGTAGATCGCACCGGCGACGGATGCAATGTCGGCCAGCAGCATCGACATGACAGCCTGTGCAACCAGAGAGTTCGAGAGGGAATCGGCACCCACGTAAAGCACCGCCTTCTGCTTGATGACCTTATCGATGTCCCAGATCTCACGGTCATCGTCGAAGTCGTCCGCCTTCGGCGCCAGCATGAGGCCCGTCTCGCCGGTGGCCAGCATCTGGAGCAAGGGTAGGGCGGAGGCGATGATCCGGCCGTAGTGGTCCCGATCATGCTGGAACGTAGCAATGAGGCCATCGATAGCCTCGTGGCCATTCCCTTTGTCGGAGAAGCGCTCGATGTAGAGCCGGGCCATCCCGTCCAAGCGCGTACCGCCTGGGCGCTGGCCAACCTGTTGCATGTAGCCCATCACCTCCTCTTCCCAATCCGACTTGCCGGCTTCAGGGAAGAAGCGCTGCAGCGCGCGATCTAGAAGATTGTTAATGCCGTTCTGGGCGTACTGGAGGATAGACCGCAGGTTCGGCTTGTCGCCGACGTAGAGTTCGCCTTTTACCGCGCGGTCAATGAATAGGAAGGCGAACTGGCGGAATGGTCCTTCCTCCATCAGCTGGGCGATGCGGGTCGGGATTTCCGAGGGCTGAGACCAATTTTCCAGCGGGTTCAGGCGGATGGACTGCGAGGGAGCAGCCTGCTTCCAGTATAGAAATTTGCGCCCAGTGCGCTCGCACTCGCGCTTGACACGTGCGACCCACTCGCCGTCATTCTTGGGGTCGATGACGATCAAAACGTCGTTGGGATTGTGGATGACCTGGGTCGAAATGACCTCGTAGGTCCTGGTTTTGCCTGAGCCGGTCGTGCCGCTCACCGACGTATGGCCAGGCATCGCCTTGTAGTGAAAGGGCACCTGGATCTTCTTTGGCTCCATGCCGTGAATCCATGATTTCCCCTGAGGCGAATGGTCGGCGATGCTGCCCGCAGGCGCGAACAGCTTCTCGACTCGCTCGACTATAGGCTGCGGCAGCCACCGCGGCAAGCCGGGAATATCGCTTGACGGCATGCGAAGGATGTCGTGCGCGATCTGGCAATGCTTCTGTGTCCACTCAAAGCCAGTGCCAAGATACATGGCATCGTCGGTCTTTCGCATGCGAGCGCTCAGCGCGAGCAGCGCCTCGATCGGAAGGACCGCAAGCCACTTGGTGGAGATGGCCAGCCGAAACTTCAGCGCGCGCCAAACCTGTGTCGACCGGAACAGCAGCATGCCAACGCAGAACAGGGAAAAATATCCGGCGCTCGGCATATCGCTTAGCAACATCAGCGCTGCGGCAAGAAGCCACCCGATCGCGGCCCGGAATTCATAAATGGGCCGAAAGTGATTGATGTAGTGGTGCATCACTCGCTGCTCTCTGGGGATTGCGGACGGGACGCGATGAGGGTCGCCACCTTGTCAACCAGAAGGATGTCTTGGCCGACGATCTTGTAGAGCAGCTGGAACTTGCGAAGGTTGTCGATGAGCGTCTCGGAAGCGATGCCGTAGCTGCCGAGCATGCGCTTGCTGACTGCGAGCTTGTTGTCGACCCACGATACCTTCACCTTTCCCGCTGCCACGTCCTGTGCTAGCGCCCTGAAGAACTCGCGCATCAGGTTGGACGCACCCGCCAAGGCTTCCTTGAACGGGTCGGCAGTCTGATCGGGGCGCAGCGACTTGGTGCCGTCGAGTTGTACGACGCTTCGCGCTACCTCGCGTTGCGTGCCTTCGGCTGACTCGGCTTGAGACTGGGCTTCGCCAGTTCCAGGGCCCGCTTCCTTATCCATCTGCGACACCACCACAGTGCTCGCGTTCTCCGGGCCCGATGTCGAATCGGCTTGCGCCGCTGCTGGTGCGGCGGGTGGCTTGATCTGGGTCGAATCTACTGCGGCGGTTAGCGCTTCGACACTCGGTGCAGGCGTCGTGTCGGGCGCAAAGGCGGCGCGGCGGGCTTTGATCTCGAACTGTGTCACTGTGTCGATGGCCTGCCGGACAACCTTGTGAAGCAAGGTCTCGAGGCCGGTCGGTCGAGGCTCGGGGTTGATGGCGCTAAACAGATCAGCGAGGACCTGGCCGTCGAACTGTGCGAGCCGGTCGGCACCAAGAATCTCGCGCGCCAGCAACGCGGTGCGCATGCGCTCAAGCGGGAGCACCGCATCGCGACGGGTGACGCGATACGTGTCATCGCCTACCCACGGACCGAAGGCTCCATGCACGGCGGGGATCCACTCCGCCCCATCCCTGTCCCGAAAGAATTGGAAGTGCCGGCTTGACTCATCAAGGCGGGAGCAGCACGCGGCGAGAAAGAGCGCATACAGGTATTGCGGTTCCAGCTGCCTGCGGCGTTCCGACGTCTGATTGGCCGCGAATTTCTGCGCGCCAGACAGGCGCATGGCGAAGTAGGCCGCCTCAACCGTTGCGCGAAAAGCACCACCGGCCTCGGCGTGCTCGTTGTGCCGCAGTGGCATACTTGAGAACCACGTTGCACAACGCTCCAGCACATCAAGCCACTTGCTGTTGAAGTCCGCGCCGTCCGCTTCGTTGGCGTACTGTCGGATGAGCGCGACGCGGTCGGCTTGGGAGGAAAGAAGGGCGGAAGCCGAAAGGTGAATGTGAGGGGTCATCATTTCCCTGCCAACTTCCTGCCGAGGTTCCAGGCTCCGCGCCCAAACATCTTCATCCCACCGGTGCCACTCACCCCGCCGCCAGTTCCAAAGAGAGATCCGGCGATCTTCGGAATCTCCAGGGCGACAAAGCCCAATAGGATTGCAATACTGAGTGCATAGCTTGCAGCAAGAAGCGTGTCCGTGCCGATGTTGCCAACGTCTGTGACGATGCTGAGCAGTGTCGCGCTCACAAGCTGAGAGATGATGGCGGCGACAACCATATACATCGAACCAGTGATCATGTAGTCCAGCCACGCTGTGAAGTATTTTCGGGAGATGTCCGCCATGCCAAATGCAACGGCTAGCGGGCCCACCACGATGCCTACGGCTACCTGAAGGTGGCCCACCAGAATGAACCAGGAGTAGATCAAGGCGGCAATCAGCACCGCAATGAATGCCAAGCCGAACAGAATCGCTGAGACGACGGCATCAATCAGTTTGAGTGGGTTAGCGAACCCCGCGAGTAGTGTCCTCAGCACGGAGTCGTAAAAGCTGCCTCCCGTCCTTGCCAACGAGATGGGGACGTTGTAGATGTCTGCACCCCCGTTGATCGCTTGGGCGAGATAGTTGAACCAAACAAACAGGCCGGGCGCAAAGCTGGTGTAGCTGGCATAGAGAGACGCGAAGATGCCAACTACCAGAAAGGTCTCAAAGAGATCCGTCCACGCGGATACTGCGTCGCTCGTTGCCGCGAATCGTAGGCCGGCGAAGACGAGGGTGATTACCCCGAGCCCGAATGCGATCTTGTTGGCGTCAGGTCGCGTCCGCTCGCTGAGCCCAACTGCAGCCTGGATGAGCCCGCTTCGCATGCCGTTCATCTTGTCCAGCGCCTTCTTGATGCCTTGACCGACCTCGCCAGGTGCGCCAGCACTTGCGGCCGTGGCACTATCCGCACTGCTGGTCGCTTCCTGTGCGACTGCAACGCAGGAAAAGAAGGTGAGCAAGTTGAAGACGAGCGCGGTGAGCATTGCACAGAGGGCGTGTCGGACCAGCGAGTGGTGGCTCATTTCAAGTTCAGGATCCGCTGACGTTGCTGTTCGCGTTCTGCCTGCAGCCGGCGCGCGGCGTCTACCGACTCGGCTTCGACGGCCAGTGCCCTCTGATCCTTGTCGGCGTCTGACTGCGTCTTCGCGCTCATGATCTGCAGCAGATCGGAGTTTTGATTTGCGAGGACATCCAGCATCTCGTTCGTCGCTTCGGCAGCAGCCTGTGCCGTGCCGGTCAGCTTCATTTCCTTCTGGATCTTCTGGCGCCGCTTGGCCTGGGTCTGCACGTTCTTGACGACGCTGTTCCCCAGGTTGAACAGGTTCTTCGCGGTCTTGTCGCCGTTGGCGAGAAGCGTGCGCTGATCCTCAAGCCACTGCCCGCTGGATTTTCCGGATGCGGCCACCATGCTCTGAACCTTGCTCAGGTAGTCGGCATTCTCGGAGACCGTGCCATAGAGATCCTTCAGCGTCACGCCGTAGACGTCGTATTTGCCGATGTCGTCCTTGATGGCGTCCAGCTG
>NZ_JBYTAH010000133.1:0-7460 GCF_058787975.1 Cupriavidus sp. FW305-26 | reverse complement strand
GTTCAGTCCTTCCAATACCTTTTCGAGCGACATGGCGATCGCAGTGTGGCAGTAAGTGGCACTTGGTGCCGGTTCAAAACAGCAAGTACCCCGAAGTGGTACCTCGGGGCAGATGTCGACGTCTGTTGATACGTTCGAAAGTGAGATCATGTCTCACGTGGTCCCACTAGCCATCACCAAGTGGCACTGCGTCCCACAGAGTGCCAATCCTCTTACTTCTAAACGGAGGGTAGAAACTAGGGCTTGGTGGGACTTGGTGTGACTGAGCGGGACCGTGCAGGCGGACAGTCAGACGCCGCGAACGGTGGTCATCAGCTTCAGGTGTGTCGTATAGCAGCGGAGGCCGAGCGGCTGGAACTTTCGCAGGAACCTCGTGACCTCGTCATTGACGTCCGTCATGTCGCGGATCCCGTTCCAGACCATGAAATCGAACTGGTCCATGGTTTGGTCGAACTTGATGAGGACCTGAAGCGCTCGGACGGCAAAGCGAGAGTAGGCCTGGACCTCCAGCTCGACGGACGGCCGCGTAATCGTCGGTTCGAAAACGATGTCGTCCTTGGCCCGCATCTCCTGCTCGCGTTGCTGGCGGTAGGCGGTTGCGACGCGCAGCTGCTCGTCGACATAGTCCTCGAGCTTTGCCAACTCACGCTCCAGGAACGTTTCGATGGTCGATAATTCGCTGCGCGAGAAGGTCGACTGACCGAAGCGCTGCAGGTTGAGCGACATGCGGTTCATGTACGGCCACCATTGCTCGAACAGCGGCCGCAGTCGGGTGTGATTCAACTTCAGTCCGACGGCCACGACAGCCGCGCCAGCGAGCTCGCGCTCGAGAATTTGACGACCCAGTTCGCGACGCCGGCGAACGATGGCTTGGCGGTCTGCCGGCGAGAGTTCGCGGAACAGCTTGCGGGTGCGCTCGACCTCTGCCTTCTTCTTCTCCAGGTCAGCCGTTGAAATGATGCCTTCCTTCCGCAGGGCGTCGGCAGACGCCTCCATCTCAAGCAGCTCCGACTCGACGTCATCGGGCCGATCCGCGGTGCCGGCAACGTCGACCGCAACAGCGGCCAGTGGCTGATCAAGCAGTTCGCTGACCGTAGCGGGCAGCTCGGCAGGGATTAGATCGGTAGTGGTCATAATTTCTCCTTGGATGGCCAGCCACTTGGCCTTTGGCATTCAGAAAGATGGTGTCGACTACTTGCCGACATGAAATGACGCCGCAAGGCGCCAGCTGAGCAAGCCGACCAGGCAGACGCCTAAGGTCCACCAGTAGGCCAGCAGGGAAATCGGAAGCAGCAGGGCGGATGCACCGAAGCCGAAGCACAGCAGCAAGCCATGTGCGGCGACATGGAACGTCACCGGGTTCGCGAACCCAGCGCCGGCGGCTCGGATCCTTCTCGACACGGCGCCGTCGTTGAGCAGCGCAGCAAGCAGCACCATGCCGCCAAACAGCCAGTAATGCGCAACCGCCGACCGATAGACCGCTCGATAGATGGTCAACCAGAAGTGCCGCATCCAACCACGCCCAAATTCGGATGCGCCGGCATCGGGTAGCGCCGTGTTCGCATCCGAGCCGGAGAACGATGCGCGCAACGCACCAGACCGGACAAACCATCGATCAAAGCGGTCGTTAGCCAACATCGTTGCCTTGTCCGCCTTGGGCTGTCCGAGCACATGTTCAACCGAACCCTGTTCCGCTTCACTCACTTCGAATACGGCATCGTCCTGTATGAACGGAGCGATGGCACATATCATCAGCGGCGCGGCTAGCATCCACATCCGAACATGGGAGACGAATCGACTGTTGGCCATGGCTCAGATCCAGTGCAGAGCGAGCAGAACAGGCAGCGCAGGGATCGCAGCGAGCGCGCCCCAGAACAATGCCGGCTTACGCGCCGCAATGCCAATCAGCGCGAAGCACGGGGCCGCGTTGCCGAGCAGGAATGCGCTTGGTATCGGGGTATCCGCATTCCCTGCGGAAATCCACGCCTGCATTTCGAACGCGAGTGCCTCGTCGACGCGAAAGAGCCGTGCGGCGATCCGCGGCTGGGTCTTGCGCAGCGAAGCGAGCGATTGCCTCGCCTTAGTATGCAAAGTCTCGAGCGACATCGTAGTTCTCGAAGTAGCGGGTAAAGCTGTACCCGGTCAGCACGCGTGCGGCCAACTGGAATGCTGCGCATCGCTGCGTCACATTCCCGGGAACTGGTTCGTCTACCACCTGGCAGACGTAGCCGATGGGCTGGCGTTGCTCGAAAGAGGGGATCGACTCGTGATAGGGATACCAAACGTTGTACTTCTCGCCCTTGAATGCGGCGTAGCGCTTGGCGTAGAGATCGTGGGCACGGCCGAACAGACCTTTCATGAAGGCCGCGTTGGCGTCACCATGCTTTCGAGCGGCGCGCCAGGCGGCGATAGCGTCTGTTAGCATCTCCTTGACCAACGGGTCTTCACGCACGCGGAAGTTCACGCCGATGTATTCGACTACCCGCGTGCATACGTCGTCCAGGTCTGGCGAGACGATGAAAACGGGCGAGAGCTTCGCGGAGAGTTTGTATTCCTTGGCGATTTGTCGGAACAGGCTGGTGCGCATTGACCTTTTAACCTTGGATAATTGGAATTCGACCCTGGTAGACGGAGCCACCGGAGATACGCAGGAAGTACTGCAGGTTGGGCAACTGCATGATCAACTCATGCGGAATCAATGGCGCTTTCTCAAGCTGGGTCGAACGTGACACGGAACCGCTGAACTCCCCGACATGCGCCTCGGTGCCAGTGCTTGTGCTGCTCGACACCACGACATTCCGGATGGCCGTGGTGCCAGCCTTCTCGCAGAACCACTCGGCCGTGTCGATATCTTCCAATCGTAAGACGAGCTGGTTGTTCAGATTGCCTAAAACCTGCTGCATCTTCGCCACGTTTCCCAGTTTGGCGGTGAAGTCCGAGCGTGTCTGGTAGGCGACGAATGCCTTGAAGCCTGCGCCACGGCCCTTGTTCAGGATCTGCAGCATCTGCTCGTTGATCGCCTCGGCTGCCTCGTCGACGATCAGGACGATCTCTGGAGGCTTCTTGTAGAAGTTGTAAATGGAACCGGCGACGGAAGCGATGTCGGCTAGCAGCATCGACATGACAGCCTGGGCCACCATAGAGTTGGAGAGCGAATCCGCACCGACATAGAGCACCGCCTTCTGCTTGATGACCTTATCGATGTCCCAGATCTCACGGTCATCGTCGAAGTCGTCTGCCTTTGGCGCCAGCATGAGGCCCGTCTCGCCGGTGGCCAGCATCTGGAGCAACGGCAGGGCAGAGGCGATGATGCGGCCGTAGTGGTCCCGATCGTGCTGGAACGTGGCGATGAGGCCATCGATAGCCTCGTGGCCATTCCCCTTGTCGGAGAAGCGCTCGATGTAGAGCCGGGCCATCCCGTCCAAGCGCGTGCCGCCTGGGCGCTGGCCGGCCTGTTGCATGTAGCCCATCACCTCCTCTTCCCAATCCGGCTTGCCGGCTTCAGGGAAGAAGCGCTGCAGGGCCCGATCCAGAAGATTGTTAATGCCGTTCTGGGCGTATTGAAGGATTGACCGCAGGTTCGGCTTGTCGCCGACGTAGAGTTCGCCCTTTACCGCGCGGTCGATGAACAAGAATGCGAACTGGCGGAAGGGTCCTTCCTCCATCAGCTGGGCGATGCGAGTTGGGATTTCCGAGGGTTGAGACCAATTTTCTAACGGGTTCAGGCGGATGGACTGCGAGGGAGCGGCCTGCTTCCAGTAGAGAAATTTGCGCCCAGTGCGCTCACACTCGCGCTTGACACGTGCGACCCACTCGCCGTCATTTTTCGGGTCGATGACGATTAAAACGTCGTTGGGATTGTGGATGACCTGGGTCGAAATGACCTCGTAGGTCCGGGTCTTGCCTGAGCCGGTCGTCCCGCTTACCGATGTATGGCCGGGCATCGCCTTGTAGTGAAAGGGCACCTGGATCTTCTTCGGCTCCATGCCGTGTATCCATGATTTGCCCTGGGGCGAATGGTCGGCAATGCTGCCCGCAGGCGCGAGCAGTTTCTCGACGCGCTCCACTATAGGCTGCGGCAGCCACCGCGGCAAGCCGGGAATATCGCTTGACGGCATGCGAAGGATGTCGTGCGCGATCTGGCAATGCTTCTGTGTCCACTCAAAGCCAGTGCCAAGATACATGGCATCGTCGGTCTTTCGTATGCGAGCGCTCAGCGCGAGGAGCGCCTCGATCGGAAGGACCGCAAGCCACTTGGTGGAGATGGCCAGCCGAAACTTCAGCGCGCGCCAAACCTGTGTAGACCGGAACAGCAGCATGCCAACGCAGAACAGGGAAAAATACCCGGCGCTCGGCATATCGCTTAGCAACATCAAAGCTGCGGCAAGAAGCCACCCGATCGCGGCCCGGAATTCATAAATGGGCCGAAAGTGATTGATGTAGTGGTGCATCACTCGCTGCTCTCTGGGGATTGCGGAGGGGACGCAATGAGGTTCGCCACCTTGTCAACCAGAAGGATGTCTTGGCCGACGATCTTGTAGAGCAGCTGGAACTTGCGAAGGTTGTCGATGAGCGTCTCGGACGCGATGCCGTAATTGCCGAGCATGCGCTTGCTAATTGCCAGCTTGTTATCGACCCACGATACTTTCACCTTTCCCGCTGACACGTCCTGTGCTAGCGCCCTGAAGAACTCGCGCATCAGGTTGGACGCACCCTCCAAGGCTTCCTTGAAGGGGTCGGCAGCCTGATCGGGGCGCAGCGACTTGGTGCCGTCGAGTTGTACGATGCTTCGCGCTACCTCGCGTTGCGTGCCTTCGGCTGTCTCGGCTTGAGACTGGGCTTCGCCAGTTCCAGGGCCTGCTTCCTTCTCCATCTGCGACACCACCACGGTGCTCGCGTTCTCCGGGCCGGGTGTCGAATCGGCTTGCGCCGGTGCTGGTGGGGCGGGTGCCTTGATCTGGGTCGAATCTACCGCGGCGGCTAGCGCTTCGACACTCGGTGCAGGCGTCCTGTCGGGCGCAAAGGCGGCGCGGCGGGCTTTGATCTCGAACTGTGTCACTGTGTCGATGGCCTGCCGGACAACCTTTTGAAGCAAGGTCTCGAGTCCGGTCGGTCGAGGCTCGGGGTTGATGGCGCCAAAAAGATCAGCGAGGACCTGGCCGTCGAACTGTGCGAGCCGGTCCGCACCAAGAATCTCGCGCGCCAGCAACGCGGTGCGCATGCGCTCCAGTGGGAGCACCGCATCGCGACGGGTGACGCGATACGTGTCATCGCTTAGCCACGGACCGAAAGCTCCATGCACGGCGGGGATCCACTCCGCCCCATCCCTATCCCGAAAGAATTTGAAGTGTCGGCATGACTCATCAAGGCGGGAGCAGCAGGCGGCGAGAAACAGCGCATACAGGTATTGCGGTTCCAACTGCCTGCGCCGTTCGGACGTCTGATTGGCCGCGAACTTTTGTGCGCCAGACAGGCGCATGGCGAAGTAGGCCGCCTCAACCGTTGCCCGGAACGCACCACCGGCCTCGGCGTGCTCGTTGTGGCGCAGCGGCATGCTGGAGAACCACGTCGCACAACGCTCCAGCACATCAAGCCACTTGCTGTTGAAGTCCGCGCCATCCGCTTCGTTGGCGTACTGTCGGATGAGCGCGACGCGGTCTGCCTGGGAGGAAAGGAGATCGGAAGCGGAAAGGTGAATGTGAGGGGTCATCATTTCCCTGCCAACTTCCTGCCGAGGTTCCAGGCTCCGCGCCCAAACATCTTCATGCCACCGGTGCCACTCACCCCGCCACCAGTTCCGAAGAGAGATCCGGCGATCTTCGGAATCTCCAGCGCGACAAAGCCCAATAGGATGGCAATACTGAGTGCGTAGCTTGCAGCAAGAAGCGTGTCCGTGCCGATGTTGCCAACGTCTGAGACGATGCTGAGCAGTGTGGCGCTCACCAGCTGAGAGATGATGGCGGCGACCACCATATACATCGATCCTGTAACCATGTAGTCCAGCCACGCTGTGAAGTATTTTCGGGAGACGTCCGCCATGCCAAATGCGACGGCTAGTGGGCCCACCACGATGCCTACGGCTACCTGCAGGTGACCCACCAGAATGAACCACGAGTAGATCAAGGCCGCAATCAGCACCGCAATGAATGCCAAGCCGAACAGAATCGCTGAGACGACGGCATCAATCAGTTTGAGTGGGTTGGCGAACCCCGCGAGTAGTGTCCTCAGCACGGAGTCGTAGAAGCTACCTCCGGTCCTTGCCAACGAGATTGGGACGTTGTAGATGTCTACCCCCCCGTTGATAGCTTGGGCGAGATCGTTGAACCAAACAAACAGCCCGGGCGCAAAGCTGGTGTAGCTGGCGTAGAGAGACGCGAAGATGCCAACTACCAGAAAGGTCTCAAAGAGATCCGTCCACGCGGATACTGCGTCGCTCGTTGCCGCGAATCGTAGGCCGGCGAAGACGAGGGTGATTACCCCGAGTCCGAATGCGATCTTGTTGGCGTCAGGTCGCGTCCGCTCGCTGAGCCAAACTGCAGCCTGGATGAGCCCGCTTCGCAGGCCGTTCATCTTGTCCAGCGCCTTCTTGATGCCTTGACCGACCTCACCAGGTGCGCCAGCACTTGCAGCCGTGGCGCTATCCCCACTGCTGATCGCTTCCTGCGCGACGGCAACGCAGGAAAAGAGGGTGAGGAAGCTGAAGACGAGCGCGGTGAGCATCGCACAGAGGCTGTGTCGGATCAGCGAGGCGTGGCTCATTTCAGGTTCAGGATGCGCTGACGTTGCTGTTCGCGTTCTGCCTGCAGCCGGCGCGCGACGTCTACCGACTCGGCCTCGACGGCCAGTGCCTTTTGATCCTTGTCGGCGTCTGACTGCGTCTTGGCGCTCATGATCTGCAGCAGATCGGAGTTCTGGTTTGCGAGGACATCCAGCATCTCATTCGTCGCTTCGGCAGCAGCTTGTGCCGTTCCAGTCAGCTTCATTTCCTTCTGGATCTTCTGGCGTCGCTTCGCCTGGGTCTGCACGTTCTTGACGACGCTGTTGCCCAGGTTGAACAGGTTCTTCGCGGTCTTGTCGCCGTTGGTGAGAAGCGTGCGCTGATCTTCAAGCCACTGACCGCTGGATTTGCCGGATGCGGCCACCATGCTCTGAACCTTGCTCAGGTAGTCGGCATTCTCGGAAACCGTGCCATAGAGATCCTTCAGCGTCACGCCGTAGACGTCGTATTTGCCGATGTCGTCCTTGATGGCGTCCAGCTGTTCAGCCAGGTGCACGGGGTCCATGCCGGTGGCCTGAAGCAGCTGGTTGGCCATCATCCGGTATTGATAGGCAATGTTTGTGTTCTCGTAGATCTCCGTTTTCAGCGATTGCAGGGCGGTCCGCGTCGTCTGGACCAGATTGGCCACATCGATAACGGGAAGCCCGCTGGCGTGGGCCACCGACGAAACAAGAAAGGATGC
>NZ_JBYTAH010000132.1:0-7579 GCF_058787975.1 Cupriavidus sp. FW305-26 | reverse complement strand
CCTCCCCCTCGCCGGCCCGCCGCAATAGCCGGGCAAACGTCTTGCCCGGGTGCTGCGCGCCAGCCGGATCGACTCCGCCAGCGCCAGCCCGAATCCCGCAACGCTGCCCAGGTCCTGTTCCACCCGCTCGCGCAGGAAGGCGGCCCAGGAGAAATCGCCGGCAGCGCTGCCAGGCTTGCGGTAAGCCCCGGCCTCGCGCGCAAAGGCCGCCAGGCTGCGATAGGGATCGTCGCGCATGCCCCGCACAGTGGGCGGCAGCGCCTTCGGGCCCAGCAGCTTGCCGTGCTCGTCGTAGGGATGGACATGGCCGAGACGGCGCATCCGTTTCCAGAACGCCGACGGGCTCAGGCGGCTGAAGTCATGCAGCACGCGCACGGGTGCCTGCTCGTAGCCGAGATCCAGCCACGCCCGCGCCCAGTGATGGTGATCGATGATATAGAGGCTGCCGCCCGGCCCGGCCACGGTCTTGACGCGATGGCGGCGCATGAAGCGCCGCAGCGCCGCGTGGTCGTCCGGGTTCGCGTGGCGCTGCGTGACATCCATCTTGTAGCTGACGTGGGCATAACCGAGCGTCAGCTGGGTCGGGCGCAGGCGAGCCAGTTCGGCAACGGCGTTGCCTCGCGCGCTGCGCGGCGTGCCTGGTTCAGCGCTGTCGGCTGCGGCGACGCGGCGCTCAGTCGTTCTCGGCACGCTTCTGGTCGACGAAGTGCTCAAGCTCGCTGCCCGGGTCTTCGTTGCCGGTGCTCTCTTCGGCAACCGCCTCGCGTGCGAGCGGGCGTGGCCAGTACTCACCCTCGCCGCCGCGTATGGGCTCGCCGTGGCGGGCGGGATTGAAATCCGTCCACTGGCCGCATTCCCAGTTGCCTTGCGCGCATTCCAGTGCGCTCGCCCCGGCTTCACGCAGCACGTCCACGGCAACGGAATCGAGGCCGTTGTTGACGCATGCCGCCAGCATGACGCGGTCCACCGCGCCGCTTTCCGGCGCACTGTCCGGCCCCACCGACATGATGGATACGTCCCACACGGAGAAGCCGCGCGAGAACAGGGTACGTGCCACGTCTTCGGCGCTGGCAATCGAATCGAAACGTCCGGCTACGATCGATGACATGATGACTGACTCCCATGATGGTGGCGATGGTCATGACTGCTGTCATCCACATTGCAAGAGCCACGCCTGCGCCTGCTGTGCGGCACGCCGCGCGCACGGCCTGCATGGCGCGCACGCCGGCGTGCAATATTTGCAAAGGCGGCCCCGGAACTACATGCCCCGCCCTGGCGCCTCAGCCGTTGACGACCTCGCCGCCGTTGATGTGCAGGATCTGCCCGGTGATATAGCTGGCCGCGTCGGACGCCAGGAATACAAAGCCCGCCGCCACCTCGAACGGTTGTCCCGGGCGGCCCATCGGCGTCTTCTTGCCAAACTCGGCCACTTCCTCCGCGGTGAAGGTCGACGGGATCAGCGGTGTCCAGATCGGGCCCGGCGCGACGCCGTTGACACGGATGCCGCGCTCGACCACCTGCAGCGCCAGGGAACGCGTGAACGATACGATCGCACCCTTGGTGGCGGAATAATCCAGCAGGTGCTTGCTGCCGCGATACGCGGTCACCGAAGTGGTGTTCAGTATTGACGCGCCCGACTTCAGGTGCGGCAGCACCGCGCGCGTCAGGTGGAACATCGCAAACACATTGGTGCGGAAGGTGGCCTCCACCTGGCTGGCGTCGACCTCTTCCAGCGAGGCCTTGGAGTGTTGCTCGGCGGCGTTGTTGACCAGGATGTCAAGCTTGCCGTACTGCTGCAACGCCTGTCGCGCCACGGCCTCGGCATGCGCGCGGTCGGCGAGGTCGCCGGCGATTGCCAGGCATTTGCGGCCCGCCCCCTCCACCAGCTCGACGGTCTCGCGCGCATCGGCATGCTCATCGAGATAGGCGATGGCGACATCGGCGCCTTCACGCGCAAAGGCCACCGCAATGGCCCGGCCGATGCCGCTGTCGCCGCCGGTAATCAGCGCCGCGCGCCCGCGCAGGCGGCCGCTGCCGACATAGTCGTCAGCGCCGCTGTCCGGCTGCGGCCGCATGGCGGACTCCAGGCCAGGTTGTCGCGACTGGTGCTGGGGCGGGATGCTGGTCGGTGTGGACATGGCTGGCTCCTGTCTGCGCGGCCGCATCGCGGCCCTTGCAGGTGCCGCGCAAATTCCATGCCGCAAACGGCGAGCCCGGGCCACGCCGCGGCCCGCGGCCGTGGCTGACACGCCGCCCGTAACCCTTACATCGCCCGGCAATCCTTACAGCGATCCGGGACGGCCAGCCCGCCTGGCCCCCGCGCGCGCGTCGGGGCACGGATATTGCGGCCATTGCAGGCATGAACATCACCGGCCCGGCGCGCCTGCGGCGGTTGCCGCACGGGCCCGCCGCACCTGGCAGTGCGGCGGAGGACGCCCGGGCCCCACAGCCAGGAGGCAACCATGTTCAACTTCCGCAACGAGCGCAGCCGCAGCGGCCCCCGCAGCGGCAGCGAAACGCAGCGCCGCGAGCGCGGCCCGGCGCAACGGACGCGCGACCAGGGCCGGGGCAGCGGCTCGGAGGACTGGGGACAGGAATGGGGCGAGGACTGGCGCGGCGACAGCAGCGGCCAATCCGCGCCTCCGGGCCGCGAACGCGAGTCCGATCTCCATGGCGGCCCGTGGTACCAGCAGGGCACGCCTGCCGGCCAGCGCCGCGGCAGTTGGGGCGAACCGGGCTATGGCGCGGCCGACACGGGCGGCACCGGCCATCCGTACAGCAGCGGCTATGGTGGCTACCGGCCGGCCCCGCAGGACAGCGGCTACCGCAGCGAAGAACGCGAATCGGGCTATGGCTACCGCGATGAAGACCGCTTCGGCCCGCGCGGACGCCGCAGCGAACTCAGCGATGAGGATGACCCGCGCCAGCCTGGCCGCGGCTGGCATGGTGGTGAAGAAGAATGGGGTGAACGCGGCGGCCGCGCCATGCACTGGCGCGAAGGCATGGAACGCGACCGCGCGCAGCGCGCCGGGCAGCCGAGCTATGGCGGCGGCTATTTTGGCGATGCCGGCAGCGGTGGCCAGTCGTACAGCGGCGGCCAGCGTATGTACCCGGATGATCCGGGCTACCGGCGCCACGCGTCCTATACGGCGCAAGCGGGAGCGCCAGGCGGCCAGCGCGCCGGGCGCCGTCCGGTCGGCCCCAAGGGCTACCGCCGCGCCGATGAGCGCGTACGCGAGGATGTGTGCGAACGCCTGGCGATGAACCCCTATGTCGATGTCCACGATGTCAGCGTGGAAGTGGCCAACGGCGTGGTGACGCTGGACGGCACCGTGCGCGAGCGCCGCGAGAAGTACGTGATCGAGGACATCGCCGATGCCGTGTTCGGCGTCACCGAGGTGAATAATCACCTGCGCGTGCAGCGCCAGCCAGGCGCCGCGTGGGCGGCGGGCTCCGAGGTCGGCGGCGACGATGCGGCCGGCACCGATACTTCGGGGATCTCGCCTGAGCGCACGCTGAACAAGAGTTGATGCGCCCATGCGCCGCCAGCCTCGCAAGCTGTGCCCGGACAGCAAGCTGATGGTGCCGCTGGATGCCCTGCGTCCCACCCAGATCACGGTAGGCGGCTACCACGTCGCGCAGAAGGTCCATGTCACCCGGCGCGTGCCGCCGGAGGACCGCGCCGCGTTCCTGGACCGGCACCGCGTACACCTGGTGATCGGTCCGGAACAGGCCCTGTACGTGGTCGATCACCATCACTGGGTGCGCGCCTGGCACGATCTGGGGCTCACCCATGTGCCGGGCGTGGTGCGCGCCGACCTGAGCGACATGGACGTGCCGGCGTTCTGGCGCCACATGGTGGCCGAGCACATGGTCCACCCTTACGACGAACACGGGCGCCGCCGTCCGCTGACGGAACTGCCTGCCGGCATCCACGACATGCGCGACGACCCGTATCGCAGCCTCGAGGCCTTCGTGCAGCTGGCCGGCGGCTATCGCAAGGTCAAGACCGCCTATATGGATTTCCGCTGGGCCGACTATTTCCGCCGCCACGTGGCAGGCCCGTTCGACACCCCGCATCACTTTGCCATCGCGCTGGCGCAGGCGTTCCGGCTGGCCCACGCCGCGGGCGCGCGCGGCCTGCCGGGCTACATCGGCCCATTGGGGTACTGAGCCGGTTCAGCTGTCCTGGCCTGCTGCCATCGACATGGCGCAAGCCGCTATTGGGTGCCGGATACCGCCGCCGGCACGCTTGCGGACTCGGCCTGCGGCATGCCCGGCTCGCCGGTGGCCGCCTGCGGTGCGGGCCGCTCCGCGGGCCGCTCGGCGCGCTCGGCGCTGACCGGGCCGGCGCGCGCAACGGTGATCATCTCGCGCAGCCAGTTGACCAGCAGGCTGCTGTAGCCGCGCTGGCTTTCCTCTTCCGTCAGGCCGTGGTCGGCACCCTTGATCACGCGGTAGGTCATGGAGCTGGCGTGCACGCAGGCATCCACGTAGCTCATCACCGCGGCGTGCGGCACCACCTGGTCGTGCTCGGATTCGATCACCAGCACGTCGCCGGCAAATTCCGCGCAAGCGCGCAGGGCGCGGTTGCTCTCGGGCGGCACCACGCTGCGCCGGTAGGCCACCAGGTCCTGTTCGCGATGCAGCTGGCGCTTGGGCAGTTCCCAGCCCGAGTCCATGTACAGCGCCGGCGCGCGGAACGCCATCCAGCGCACCTGGCGCAGCGTGCTCAGCAGCGCAGCCAGGTAGCCGCCGTAGCTGCTGCCCACCACCGCGATGGCGTTGCGGTCCACTTCGGGCTGGCGCACCAGCACATCGTAGGCGGCCACCACGTCGGCCAGGTTGCGCATGCGGCTGACGGTCTCGTATTGCGCCTGGGTGCCGGCGTGCCCGGTCAGGTCGAAGGTCAGGCAGACGCAGCCCAGCCCTGCCACCTTGCGCGCGCGGGCCAGGTATTGCTGCTGGCTGCCGCCCCAGCCGTGGACAAACAGCACGCCCGGCAGCCTGGTTTGCGGGCTGATCAGGGTGCCGGCAATGGTGCCGCCTTCGCTTTCTATCTGCAGCAGGTCTTCATGCGTTGCCATCGGAATCAGGCTCCAGTCGTGCGTATTTGGTCAACGGACCGGCGTGCCGGTCTTCTCCCTGGAAGTAGATCTCGGCGTCGTCCGGCACGCGCACGCCCTTGCCATAGACCTCGCGCGTGGCAGCCACCACGCGGGCGCGGCGCGGATCCTCGCGCAGCGCGGCCAGCGCCGCCAGTTCGGCGCCGGTCGCGCCGCCCACCCGCCAGGACTGTTCCAGCACGCCCCCAAGCACCTGCCCGTGGCCGGCGCTGCCCGCGGGCGGGCCGAAGGCGACGTCGTAGTTGCAGCGCGACAGCACCATGTTCCCGGCATCGCCATAGCACGCGAGCGCGGCTTCGTGGTACACCATCGCGGCCCGCACCGCGGCCAGCGTGCGCGCGTCGAACGGGTGCCGCAGCAGCGCCTCGAGGCCGCCGCGCACCATCGTCAGCGTCGAGCCACCATAGACCTTCTGCCCGTGGTTATTGGCAGTGAGCCCTTGCGTGCCGCAATAGCTGGCCCGCAGGCCCGCCAGTTCCACCTGCCCCACGCTGTAGGTCTGCGGCGCGTCCAGGTCGCGCTCCGCCACCAGGCCATGGGCTTCCACCACGTCGGGCGCCATCGCGGCAAGCGCCTCGTCCAGCGAGCGTTCGTCGTGGACCACGCGCTGGCCCAGCCCGCCGACGCCGTACGGTTCTTTCAGCCGTACCGGCCCCAGCGCCAGCAGGCGCATTGCCGCAATCCGCGCGTCGCCGAGCGTGAAGGCGGTGAAGCCCGGCAGGGTAGCGCCCACCACGCGCTGCACAAAGTCCTCGGACCAGCCCTGCGGTGCTGCCGCGCCGGGTGCCACCAGGCCGTGCGTGATCGCCTTGGTGGCCACGAAGGCGTAAGGCACCACCCCGCCAAACAGGTCGCCCGCGCCCCGCACGCCGAGGTCCTGGGCCAGCTTGCGCCCCACCAGCGTCTGCGCGGGCACCAGGTACGGCACAGGCAGCCCCGCATCAGGCGCGGCGTAGGCGCCTGCAAAGGTGAGACCCGTGATGTCGGCGACCTTGCGGGCAATATTGGCAAGGGTCGTGCCATGGTGGCTGTCGGCCTTGCCCAGGGTCTCGCAACCGTAGACCATCACCGCGCGGCTGCGCGCCGGCAGGTTGCCCCGGGCGGCGCGCTTTTGATTCGTTGCCTTGCTCGGTTCGGACACGGGCGGCTCCTTGCTGGTGGCTGTCGCTCGATGGAATGGAAGGGGCCGCATGGGCTAAGAGCTGGGTGCCACGGTGGGTGAGCGGCTCCCGGCATCGCTGCCGTCCAGCCGGCGCCCGCGCGCTGCGCGCGCCTGCCGCTTGGCGGCGTGGTTCTCGCGCGCCTCGTCCAGCGAATGGCTCGACTTGATACCGTCTTCCTTGTCAGCCAGCTCGGCCAGGTGGCGATAGAAGGTCACCAGCTGGCGCAGCTCTTCCTCGTCCAGGTCCTCGATCGACACCAGCATATTGCTGGCTTCGCGGTGCGAGGCGAGCAGTTCATTGAGCTTCAGGTGGACCGCGACCGCGTCCTTGTTCTGGCTCTGCTGAATCAGGAACACCATCAGGAAGGTGACGATGGTGGTGCCGGTATTGATGACCAGTTGCCAGGTCTCGGAATAGGAAAACAATGGGCCGGTGATGGCCCACGCGGCCACCACGCCGACGGCCAGCACGAATGCGACCGGCGATCCGGCCTGGCGCGTGGCCGCGCCGGCGAAGCGGTCAAACGCATGCAGCAAGCCATGCTTGCCGGATCCGGATCGATGGTCAATGCCTGGAGGGATTGGGCTGGAATTGTTCATTGTTGGCGCTCCCACAGAGTTGTGGCTTGTTTGTGATTGGCGTCATTTGGTGGCTTATGGCGCTTGGCGGGCGTGGCTCTTTGGCTTGGTGCCATGCGGTCGGTTTTCGCCCTTGGCGGGCGTGGCTGTTTCGCCGGCGTAGCCGGCGAGTCACTTTTTGTCCGAGCGACAAAAAGTAACCAAAAAACGCGTCGCCTGAGCGGCTGGCAATCAATTCCACGGCGTTGGTGGTTCGCACGGTGGTGCTTGCCGTTCGGCGTGGGTGCCCGTTCGACCCTGCTAACGCCATGTGAGTGTGGGGCAGTGCCTCCGTTAACCCACTATTGAACGATCCCCATGCAGGGTGTAGGCCGCCTGCTGCCAGCCGCATCGCGGGGACGCCTACGGCTGCTACGCAGGCCCAAAATGCGCTGACGGTCATTGGGCGCTTGCGCGAAGCGCAGCCGAAGGCGTTGATGCGATAACGCTAGAGAGCGCGGGCCACCGCCCGACTTGGGGATCGTTCAAAAGCCGGTTATCGCAGGCACTGGCACACACTCACATGGCGTTAGCAGGGTCGAACTGCGACCACATCCAAACGGCAAGCACGGCCGCCCATATGACCAACGCCGTGAAATTGATTGCCAGCCGCATAGGCGACGCGTTTTTTGGTTACTTTTTGTCGCTCGGACAAAAAGTGACTCGCCGGCTA
>NZ_JBYTAH010000131.1:0-7663 GCF_058787975.1 Cupriavidus sp. FW305-26 | reverse complement strand
GGGGAGGGGGGCGGGGCGGCCTGGTACTTGTCGCGGAGCAGGCGCTTGTTGATCTTGCCCACGCTGGTCTTTTCGATCGCCTCGACAAAGAGCACCCGTTCCGGCACCGCATACTTCGAGATCGCGCCACGGCGGACGAAATCGCGCAGATGCTCCTGGATCTCTTCTGCTCCGGCCGACTGTCCCGGCCGCAATACGATCAACGGCAGCGGGCGTTCGCCCCACCGCGCATCCTTGATGCCGATAACCGCCACTTCGCTCACCGCGGCGTGACGCGAAATCAGGTCTTCGAGCTCCAGTGACGACACCCACTCGCCACCGCTCTTGATCACATCCTTGATGCGGTCGGTGACCTGCAAATAGCCATCGCTGTCGATCGAGCCAATGTCGTTGGTATGGAGGTAGCCACCGGCCCACAGGTGCTCGGACTCCGCCGCATTGCCGAAATAGCCTTGCGTGAGCCATGGCGCGCGGACCACGATTTCGCCGCTGGCCTTGCCATCGTGCGCAATGTCGCGCATCTCGTCATCGACGATGCGCAGGTCGACCAGCGGAACCGGCAAGCCTGTCTTGGTGCGGACGTCGAGTTCGGTGGTGGCATTGCCAAGCAGCGAGGTCTTCACCTGCGCCAGTGTGAGGATGGGGCAGGTCTCCGACATGCCGTAGCCGGTGAACACGTCGATGCCGCGGTCGATGGCGGCCTGCGCCAGGCCGCGGGGCAGCGCCGACCCGCCCACGATAATCTTCATGCCGCTCAGATCGACCGCGGCCGAATCCGGGTGCGACAGGATCATGTTGAGCAGCGTAGGCACTCCGTGGGAGAAGGTGATGCGCTCGCTCTGCACCAGCTGAAGGAGTTGGTCCGCAGCATAGCGCCCCGGATAGACCTGTTTCATACCAAGCGCCGTTGCCACGAAGGGCATTCCCCACGCATGCACATGGAACATCGGCGTCAGCGGCATGTAGACATCGTCCCGATGCACGCGTCCCTGAGTTGGCGCGCTGGTCAGTGCCGCCATGGTCGCCAGCGTATGGAGAACAATCTGCCGATGGCTGAAATACACCCCCTTGGGCAAACCGGTGGTGCCGGTCGTATAGAAGGTAGTTGCCCGTGCGTTCTCGTCGAAGTCGGGAAAGGGATAGTCTGGTGGCGAAGCGGCCAACAGCGTTTCGTACTCGGCGACAAAGCCTTCGGCCAACGGCGCGCTCTCGAGAGAGAGCGTGTCGTCGCCGATCAGCACCAGGCACTCGACGGATTCCAGCTGGTCGCGGATTGCCGCTACGACCGGCAGGAAGTCGGCGTGGACCATCAGAAGCCTAACGCCAGCGTGGTTCAGTGTGTAGGCGATCTGTTCCGGCGACAGGCGCACATTTACCGTCATCAGCACCGCCCCCATCATGGGGATGCCGAAGTAGCTTTCGAGGTAGCGGTGGCTGTCCCAGTCCATGACTGCCACCGTATAGCCCGGTGCAATGCCGAGCGATTGCAGGCCGCTGGCCAGTTGGCCGATTCGGTGCCGCATGGTCCAGTAGCTGTGCCGCACCTGACCGCGGTAGACGATTTCCTGTTCCGGATTGACCGCCAGCGGCGCGTGCAGGAGCTGCTTGATCAGCAGCGGATAGGCATACGCCGACGGCGTGCGGTGGATTGGGGTAGGCCGTGTCACGGAGGAGCTCCTTGATCGTTGTGGCAGCGGCCTGGGCAGCATGCGTCATGACTTGCATGCAGCGCCAGGGACGCCGGATGCCTGCCAGCGTAAGCGCCGTGGCACGGCTTTCCAGCCCCCCAATAGGGGAGGCACCGGGCATCCTGAGGGTTGCCCCCGGGGGCATTGTGAGGTGCCTCCCCGTTCGGGTGGCTGGCTTCCCAGACGTGATGGCTTAACCTGCGCTCCGACAACCGCGTCGAAGGAGACTGCAAATATGGCTTCCCCACCTCGTCCACAACCTGTCTTTCCCGATCTGGAGGGCAAAGTGGCACTTGTGACCGGCGCATTCGGCGGGCTTGGCCGCCACTTCGCGCTGACCTTGGCAAACGCTGGATGCCGCGTAGTGCTTGCCGGCCGCCGACTCGCCGAAGGGGAGCGCTTGCTGGCAGAGATCCGGGCGATGGGCGCAGACGGATGTGTTGTGCAATTGGATGCGTGTGACCCCGATTCCGTATCCGGCGCGTTCTTCCAGGCCGAGCAGGCGCGGGGAACTGTGGACATCGTCGTCAACAGTGCTGGCATTGCAACCACCGGGCCCGCGCTAGAGACCAGCGAGCAGGATTGGGCGCGGGTCATCGATACCAACCTCACCGGCGCCTGGCGTGTGGCGCAGTACGCCGCGCAGCAGATGCGCGAAGCTGGCCGGCAGGGCAGCATCATCAATATCGCTTCCATTCTGGGTCTGCGGGTGGCGCAGCAGGTTCCCGCATACACGGCCGCGAAGGCCGGTTTGATCCACCTGACGCAATCGCTGGCACTGGAATGGGCGCGTCATGGCATCCGCGTCAACGCACTAGCGCCGGGGTACTTTGCTACGGAGATTAATCGCGCCTTCTTCGACACGGCCAGCGGGCAAGCGATGGTCCGGCGGATTCCTCAACGGCGCCTGGGACAGCCCTCCCAGCTTGATGGCGCCTTGCTGCTGCTGGCATCGGGGGCATCCGATTACATCACCGGCGCCGTATTGCCCGTCGACGGCGGGCATCTGGTCAGCTCGCTCTGATGCGTCACGCGATTTCCCACACCAGCCAAAGGACAGTCCAATGAACGATACGACTTACCGCAATTGGGACGCGCTGGCCCGGCTGCTCCACGCGCGCGGGCTGATCAACCAGGCATCGCTTACTGCCACCCGGCTTACCGGTGGCCAGTCCAATCCGACTTTCCTGGTCTCCTCCGGTGCACACCGCTACGTGCTGCGGATGAAGCCTGCCGGGCACATCCAGCCCAAGGCGCACGCCATCGACCGCGAGTTTCGCGTCATGAGCGCGCTCCAGGGCAGTAATGTGCCCGTCCCCGCCGTGTACTTGTACAGCGAAGACCTGTCCGTGGTTAGCAGCCCGTTCTACCTGATGGAGTACCTCGATGGCAGGGTAATGGTGGACCAATCGCTGCCGGGTATGCAAAGCGCCGAGCGGAGTGCCATCTACGCGGAGATGAATCGCGTGATGGCAGCGCTGCACCGCATCGATGTCCAGGCCGTAGGGCTTGCCGACTACAGTCCTGTCGGTAACTACCTGGCGCGTCAGATTGCCGGATGGACGCGCCAGAGCCGCGCCACTGGCGCGCTCGAAAGTTCCGCCATGCAAGCGCTGATGAGCTGGCTCCCAAGGAACATCCCCGCGGTCGAGGAGACGCGACTCGTCCATGGCGACTTCCGCCTTGACAATCTGGTCTTCCACCCGAGCGAGTCCAGGGTCATCGGGGTGCTGGACTGGGAGTTGTCCGCGCTGGGAGATCCGCTCGTCGATTTTGCCTATCATTGCCTGAGCTGGCACATCCCTTCATCGCTGTGGCGCGGTATCGCTGATCTCGACTTCGCAGGCCTCGGTATCCCGAGCGAACAGACATATTTGCAGTGGTATGCCGAAGCCAACGGCAGTGCGGGTCTCGAGCACTGGGACTTCTACATTGCCTACAACCTGTTCAGGTTGGCCGCCATTATGTTTGGTATTGCAGAGAGGGCACGGCAAGGCAACGCTGCCGCTGCGGATGCCGTCGAGACTGGCCGAAAGGCCGGACCGACAGCCGACCTGGGATGGCATTACGCGATGCGCTATGAGGCCATCCGCAATCGTAAGACGCATGCGCTGTCCTGATGAGGACATAGGTGACGCACTTCCTTGGCTATGTCTTGGTCATGCTCCAGGCAATAGCCCCCAGCCTTCTTGCACTTCGCTCAAATTCGCTCATTTAGGGACACTAGCCAATGACGTACCGTGCTCCTCTTAAAGAAATGTTTTTTGTCTTGGACACCTTAGCCGGTCTTGAGGCTATCAATAGACTGCCTGGATTTGAGGAGGCTTCACGGGAAACCGCATACTCTGTCCTGGAGGAGGCTGCCAAGTTTAGCGAGCAAGTAGTTGCACCACTAAACCGAGTCGGTGATCTGGAGCCAAGCCGGTGGCAGGAAGAGGAGGTGATCACGACGCCGGGGTTCAAACCGGCCTTCCAGCAATTCGCGCAAGGCGGATGGCAGGGAATTCAACATTCGCAACAGTTCGGTGGTCAAGGGCTGCCGAAGTTGATCGCGACTGCTTGTCACGAAATGCTGCACTCGGCGAACCTGTCATTCGCGCTTTGTCCTATGCTGACCGACGGCGCCATCGAGGCGCTGCTGACGGCAGGTTCCGACGCCCAGAAGGCCACCTTCCTGCCCAAGCTGATCTCGGGCGAGTGGACCGGCACCATGAACCTGACCGAGCCGCAGGCGGGCTCGGACCTGGCCGCGGTGCGCACCCGCGCCGAGCCGCAGGGCGACGGCACGTACAAGGTGTTCGGCACCAAGATCTTTATCACCTACGGCGAGCACGACATGGCGCAGAACATCGTGCATCTCGTGCTGGCCCGCACTCCTAACGCGCCTGAAGGCGTGAAGGGCATCTCGCTGTTCATCGTGCCCAAGTTCCTGGTCAATGACGATGGCAGCACCGGGGCGCGCAACGACGTGCATTGCGTCTCGATCGAACACAAGCTGGGCATCAAGGCCAGCCCCACGGCGGTGCTGCAGTTCGGCGACCATGGCGGCGCGATCGGCATGCTGGTCGGCGAAGAAAACCGCGGCCTCGAGTACATGTTCATCATGATGAACTCGGCACGCTTCTCGGTCGGCATGCAGGGCATCGCCGTATCCGAACGCGCCTACCAGCAGGCGGTGGCCTTTGCGCGCGAGCGCGTGCAGAGCCGCCCGGTCGATGGTTCGGCGCGCGAGGCGGTGACCATCATCCACCACCCTGACGTCAAGCGCATGCTGATGACCATGCGCGCGCTGACCGAAGGCGCGCGCGCCGTGGCCTACGTGGCCGCGGCCGCCAGCGACGCGGCGCACCAGCATCCCGACGAAGCCGTGCGCGGGCAGAGCCAGGCGTTCTACGAGTTCATGGTGCCGGTGGTGAAGGGCTGGAGCACCGAACTGTCGATCGATGTCACCAGCCTCGGCGTGCAGGTGCACGGCGGCATGGGCTTTATCGAGGAAACCGGCGCGGCGCAGCATTACCGCGACGCTCGCATCCTGCCGATCTACGAGGGCACTACGGCGATCCAGGCCAACGACCTGGTCGGCCGCAAGACCGTGCGCGACGGCGGCGCCGTCGCGCGCGCTATCTGTGCGCAGATTGTGGAAACCGAAGCCGCGCTGGGCCAACACGGCGGCGCTGCCTTCACCGCGGTGCAGGCGCAGCTGGCCAGGGGCCGCGCCGCGCTGGAAGCCGTGGTGGAATTTGTCGTTGCCAACGCCAAGGCTGATCCGAACGCGGTCTTTGCCGGCAGCGTGCCGTACCTGAAGCTGTGCGGCATCGTATTTTCCGGCTGGCAACTGGCCAGGGCGATGCTCGCTGCAGATGCAAAATCGGCCGAGGATCCGAACTTCTACGCCGCCAAGATCGCCACGGCGCTTTTCTTCGCGGAGCACGTCCTTTCGCAGTCTTCGGCTATGTGTGCCGCCGCGACGGCTGGAGATGTGGAGGTGACCTACTTTAGGGTTTAACGTGACGACCGACTGGTTCGCTCTGGCGAAATCTCAGCCCTTGATTGTGCCGTCAAATGAGCTTCTTATGGTCTTGATAGGCTGGGCAATTGAGGGACAGCCGTGGTGGTTATTGGTGCGCTCATACCTTGTGGATGACTGTTAGCTGTACAGATTCGGCCGTTGCATCGTAGAAAGCCACTGGCCGCTCATGGCCGGGAGGCGCCATTCGATCACGGATTTGGGCAGTCTCCATCCTCAAGCCTTCTTTGCACGTCTCAGTCTCCACCCAACTTTCGAACTGGGTAACGGCTGCGGAGTCAAAAGCTCGAGTCAGCAGGAATCGCAGTCCCTTTGACTCATGGTGGGAGCTAACGTGAGCCGGAGGATATCAATCCTAGCTCTATCAACATCTGTCTTAGTTCATTGCGTGAGAACCTTGATGCATCATAGAGCGCGTACACAAACGACTTTTCTGGGCAGTTGACCTTGTCGAAATAGCAGCCTTGCAAGATGAGGGAAAGCTAGAGTAGACAAGCGGCGTGCAGCGCCAACGAATATACACAGCGGAAAAGGGCACCCTTGGGGAGATAAAGCAAATGATTTCATACCAAGATGGGTGCATTCGAGTTGAGCGCCTAGTTCAGCTCATGAATTACCGGGGACTGCTGACCGCGGCTGGGTTATCGACTGAAGGGGACGGGGCGATCTATTACATCCACGAGATGCTGGAAGAGCTTCTGGAGGATTTTCGCTCGGGAATCTTTGCAACAGAGCCCAGTTCAGTCGTTGACACTACGGAACAGGTTTCCCAACTTATCGATAAAGTCCTTGGGCTAACGACGAGGTGGGTAACACTGATCATGGGCCCACTCGATCGCAGCTACCAGGTTTGCCCGAAGGATGGTGACGTAGGCTACACGCCGAACTTGGCGGAAGCCGCCGAATTTGAAAAGGAAGAGGAAGCCAACCAGGCGAGCCACGATCATTGCGATCCGGGCGTTGTGGTGATGCGCGACACTGCCGTCGGAACCTGAGGACCGAGCATTTGATCTTGATAGCGAGTTGGCCACTTTTTACAGCTTCGCGCGTCTCCGCGTATCGTTCCACGCCAGCCAACCAAAACGATGAGCATGCGCATCATGCCAAGCGTGGTGCCACGGTTGATGAGAATCATCGTGGTAGCGACACACGGCCTTGTGGAAAACGGTCGTGTCAATGAGCGGACGCAGATCAAATCGTCCGGAGATGTTTGCCGGGAGTGGATTTCCTACGATCTCACAAAGGATCTCCCAATCCCAGTCACTATCACAGGCAATGGTTAAGCTGCGGGGAAGGGTGTCGATCCACTGTCTGAGGTCATCTGTGAGTTTTGCACGATCGACGGCCGCATCCTGGAAACGCCCGAGCAGGGGTAGAACGTTGGCTCGTACAAAACGGCTGCAGTTATCGAGATCGAAATCCCGTAGTTCTCGGTAAAAAGCGTGCTGGCCATCCTCCGACACCATCCCGATGCTGATCAATTTTCGCTTAGTGAGATTGGTGAACTCGGTATCCAGGAATATCAGCATCGAAGGTCTAGACGGGCGAGGCATCTTCGAATCGGAGCCCACCGGACGTCTACAGGAATCATGCTTATAGGGATTCTCGCACGTTATACAAGTGCGTTGGAGGCAGAAAGGCATGCACGGAATGCAGAGGCGTCGACCTATTGCGCAATGATGTGCACGAGGTCTCAAAAGAAATCACAGAGTCACTTTCGGGGCTAAATCCGACGAATTCGTGCACACTTTTGCGTTGGAGCACTGACTGCACGCAGCGCTTGCTCCAGCCAGCGGCGCAACCTTCTTGATTTAACATAACACTTATTATGCGCGCATAGAGTGTAGCGGCTAAGCGGTAATGTCCGGTTCGGGGGTGCGGATGAATTCTTGGACTGAGTTAAGTTGCGATTCCAAGGTGGCGCCGGTATTCGACCGGACTCATGCCG
>NZ_JBYTAH010000130.1:0-8204 GCF_058787975.1 Cupriavidus sp. FW305-26 | reverse complement strand
GGGCAGGGGGCGCATGCTGATCGCGGCGGCGGCGGGCCGCTCCGGAAGCAGAAAGGGGGCGAGGGGCGCGCGGCATGTCCTTTTCTCCAAGGTCGGGGACCTATTCTCGCAGGACAGGCGCCCGGGCGCCAGCTAGCATCGGTGCTCAGTTCCTTCCAGGCCGGCGCCCCCCGCTGGCCGCTTTCCGTCTGTCGAGAGCCGCCAATGAGCACAACCATCGACTCCGCGCCTGCTGGCGCGACACCCTCCGCGACATCCCCCCAGGCCGAACGCACCGGTTTCCGCGTGCTGTCGGCGATCAGCTTCGCCCACTTCCTCAACGACATGATCCAGTCGTTGATCCTGGCGATCTATCCGATGCTCAAGGGGGGCTTCAACCTGAGCTTCACCCAGATCGGCCTGCTGACCATGACCTACCAGGTCACGGCATCGCTGCTGCAGCCGGTGGTGGGCCTGTACACCGACAAGCATCCCAAGCCGCATTCGCTGGCCATCGCCATGGCGTTCACGCTGGCGGGCTTGCTGCTGCTGTCGGTGGCGCCGAGCTACGGCGTGCTGCTGGTGGCCGCGGCGCTGGTCGGTACCGGCTCATCGATCTTCCATCCGGAATCATCGCGCGTGGCGCGCATGGCCTCGGGCGGCCAGCACGGGCTGGCGCAGTCGATCTTCCAGGTTGGCGGCAACGGCGGCAGCGCCATGGGGCCGCTGCTGGCCGCGCTGATCGTGCACCAGCAGGCCAGCCTGGCGTGGTTCTCGCTGGCGGCGCTGGTGGGCATCGTGGTGCTGTGGCGCATCGGCGGCTGGTATGCGCGCCAGCTGGCGCAGGGCGCGCGCAAGCACAAGGCCGCCGGCGCGGTGGCCAGCCCGGTTCCCACGCGCCTGGTGGTGCGGGCCATGGTGGTGCTGATGGTGCTGGTGTTCTCCAAGTACTTCTACATGGCCAGCCTGACCTCCTACTACACCTTCTACCTGATGGAGCGCTTCGGGCTGGCGCGCCAGGACGCGCAGCTGCACCTGTTCATGTTCCTGGCCGCGGTGGCGGCGGGCACCATCCTGGGCGGCCCGATCGGCGACCGCATCGGCCGCAAGCGCGTGATCTGGGCGTCGATCCTGGGCGTGGCGCCGTTCACGCTGGCGCTGCCGCACGTGGGCCTGTTCTGGACCACGGTGCTGACCTTCATCATCGGCTTTATCCTGGCCTCGGCGTTCTCGGCGATCCTGGTGTTCGCGCAGGAGCTGATTCCCGGCAAGGTCGGCATGGTGTCGGGCCTGTTCTTCGGCTTTGCCTTCGGCATGGGCGGCATCGGCGCCGCGGTGCTGGGCGGCATGGCCGATACGCATGGCATCCGCGCGGTGTACGAGTACTGTGCCTACCTGCCGCTGCTGGGCCTGCTGACGGTCTTCCTGCCCGACCTGCGCGAGCGTCAGCGGGCCTGACACTCAGGCCGGTTCATTGCCTTCGCCGCCACCGCCCGGTGGCGGCTCGAACATGCGCAGCCAGCGGCGCAGCAGCGCAGCCAGCTGCGCGCGTTCCGTCGCGGTCAGGTCCGCCAGCAGGCGGTGCTCGTTGGCCACGTGCAATTCCAGCGCGCGGTCGACGCGCTCGCGTCCGGTTTCGGTCAGTTCCACCAGCAGCCCGCGCCGGTCTTCCGGATTGGGCTGGCGCCGCACCAGCCCGGCCCGTTCCAGGTGGTCGAGCCGGTTGGTCATGGTGCCCGAAGTGATCATCAGCGAGCCGATCAGCGCGCCCGGCGACAGCGCATACGGCGGCCCCGCGCGCCGCAGCGTCGCCAGCACATCGAATTCCCACGGCTGCAGGCCGGTTTCCCCAAGCGCGGCTTCAATGGCCCGGCTGGTATGGCGGTTGAGCCGGCCCAGCCGGCCGATCACGCCCATCGGCGAGGCATCCAGGTCCGGGCGCTCTCGCGCCCATTGGGCGAGAATGCCATCGACGTGGTCAGGCGTGTCTTCGGGTTTGCGGCGGGCAGTCATCAGCAGGGCGGGCGTGGGAATACGCGATGGGCGGAATACCGAAGTATCTTGACATCAACCAATCGGCTTCGTAAAGTCTATTTATCTTGACATCAAGAATATCGACATGAAGGCGAGTGGATCTTCCTCCCTGGCCGCGACCGGCGGCGTGACCCTCAGGGACATCCTGCTGACCGGGCTGGCCCCGGCCATCTGGGGCAGCACCTACCTGGTCACCAGCCAGTGGCTGCCGCCGGGGCAGCCGCTGCTCTCAGGCGTGATCCGGGCGCTGCCGGCCGGGCTGGCGATGCTTGCCTTCGGCCGGCAACTGCCGCGCGGCAGCTGGTGGTGGCGCGCGGCGGTGCTGGGCGTGCTCAATATCGGCTTCTTCCAGGCCATGCTGTTTATCGCCGCGTACCGGTTGCCGGGCGGGGTGGCGGCCACGGTCGGCGCGATCCAGCCGCTGATCGTGGTGGTGCTGGCGTGGGCCTGGCTGGGCGCACGCCCGCGGCCGGCCGCCTGGCTGGCGGGCGTGGGCGGGCTGCTGGGCGTGGCGCTGCTGGTACTGGGCCCGGCCGCCCGGCTCGATGCCATCGGCGTGGCGGCGGCAGCGGCCGGGGCGGTATCGATGGCGGTGGGCACGGTACTGACGCGGCACTGGCGCCCGCCGGTCTCGCCGCTGGTGCTGACGGCATGGCAGTTGTGCGCGGGCGGGCTGTTCCTGCTGCCGTTCGCACTGGTGCTGGAACCGCTGCCCGGGCATTTCACGCTGGCCAACTGGCTTGGCTATGCGTGGCTGAGCATTGTCGGGGCCGGCTTCAGCTATGCGCTGTGGTTCCGCGGTGTCGGGCGCATGCCGTCGTCCGCGGTGGCGGCGCTGGGGCTGCTCAGCCCGGTCAGCGCCACCGTGCTCGGCTTTCTGGTGCTGGGCCAGGCATTGACGGCGATGCAGGCTGCCGGCGCGCTGCTGGTGCTGGGCAGCGTGTGGCTGGGCCAGCGCGCGGCGGCGCCGGCCGCGGTGACGCGCACGCAGCTGGCCTGATCCGAGATTGCGTCAGCGGCTGCTGCCGGACGGCGTTTTGCGGCATCATGGCGGGCATGAAGTCTGCCGTGCCTCCGTCCCCGCCACCCATCCACCCCGCGTCGGCACCGTCTGCCACGCCTGCCTGCGAGCGCTGCCTGGCGCTCGCCGCCGACCCGCGCCGGCGCGAGCCGCCGTCCTGCCTGGCGCTGCGCGGCACGGTGCCGCTGGTGAGCCAGAGCGCCGCCGGCGTGCCGTTCAGCATGCTTTCCTTTGCCTGCCGCGACTGCGGCACGGTATGGCGCCTGTATGACCGGGCCAACGAACTCTTTGTCTCGTGGGTGCCGGAACGCCCGCTGGTGCGCTGAGCGCGCACGCCCCGATCGGCTAAGATAGCGGCTGCTCCGCGCCAGACCGGCGAACCGCTGCCGCGCCCGGCGCCCTCCTGTCGAAATCTCTCCCGCATTTCCATCATGGCCTTCCCCTTCCGCTCATCCCTGCTGGCCGCCCTGTGCGTGACCAGCGGTGCTGCCGCACTGCCTGCCGCCGCTGCCGACGCCTATCCCAGCCGTCCGATCCGCCTGATCGTCGCCTACCCGACCGGCGGCATCAGCGACACCGTGGCGCGCGCGCTCGGCGAGCGGCTGTCGGCGCAGATGGGCACCTCGGTGGTGGTCGAGAACAAGGCCGGCGCGGGCGGCAGCATCGGCATCGATGCGGTCGCCAAGGCTGCGCCGGACGGCTATACGCTGGGCTTCGCCGCCACCAGCCCGCTGACGCTCAACCCGCATGTCGGCCGCGTCAACTACGACCCGCAGAAGGACGTGGCGCCGGTGATGAGCGTGATGTACTCGCCGGTGCTGGTGGTGGCCACCGCCGGCTTCAGCGGCAAGGGCTTTGCCGACGTGGTCGGCCAGGCCAGCGCCAAACCGGGCTCGGTGCGCTGGGCAACGTCGGGCCTGGGAACGGTTGGCCACGTAGTGCTGGAACAGATCAAGCAGAAGTCGAAGGCCGACATCACGCTGATCCCGTATAAGGGCGCGGGCCAACAGATGAATGACGCGCTCGGCGGCCAGTTCGAGGTGATGAGCACCAACGCCAGCCCGGTGCTGACCCAGCATATGCAGGCCGGCCGCCTGCGCGCGCTGGCGGTGGGTGCGCCCAGGCGCCTGGAGAGCCTGCCCTCGGTGCCGACGCTGGCCGAGCTGGGCTACCCCAAGGCCAACCTGACCTCGACCTTCGGCATCTTCGCGCCGGGCAAGACGCCCGCGGCCATCATCAACCGCCTGAACGCCGAACTGAACAAGGCGCTGGCCGAGCCGGAAGTCCATGAGCGCCTGCTCAAGGGCGGCGAAGTGCCGACCGGCGGTACGCCGGCGCAGTTTGCCAAGGCCATCCGCGAAGAGTCCGCGGAGAACGCCCGCATCGTCAGGGACGCGGGCATCAAGGCCGATTGAGGCTAGGCCGCATCGAGGCGGCTGCCCAGCCCGTACACCGACGACAGCCGCACGCCGTTGTGCGGCCACAGCGCCAGCTTGGTGCGCACGCGCGACAGGTGGCTGTCCACCGTGCGCGAGGCCGGGTCCATGTGGTAGCGCCAGACCTGGTCGACCATGGCCTGGCGCAGCACCAGCGAGCCCAGGTTGCGGAACAGCAGCACCGCCAGGTCGAATTCCTTGGGGGCCAGCAGCACCGGCTTACCCTGGACCCACACGCGCCGCTCCGCGGTGGCAAAGCGGAACACGCCGTGCTCCAGGTCGCATTCATCGACCGCCGGCCTGGCGCGGCGCAACAGCGCCAGCACGCGCGCGGCCAGCTCGGCCGTGCGCAGCGGCTTGGGCACGTAGCTGTCGGCGCCTTGCGCAAAGCAGGCCGCGACGAAGGCTTCTTCGTTGGAGGTGCCGGTCAGCATCACCGGCATCTCGTTGCCGAGCGTGCGGCGCACCCATGCCAGCACTTCCAGGGCCGGGATCCCCGGCGTATCGCAGTCGAGCATCAGCAGATCGAACGACCGGCCGCGCAGCGCGCCGATCATGGTGCGTCCGCTGAGATAGCGCGTGCACTGGTGCCCGTTCAGGCGCAGGGTCTGTTCGATGCTGACGGCGAGGGTCGGGTCCGCCTGCAGCGCGGCGATGTTCACGAGAGTGGCTCCTGCGCGGGCGCATCGGAATGCGCCGATGGATGGACAGAGCTTGGCACTGCGGGCCCGCTCGGCACGCAGCGAAGCCCATGGTAGGAGCGGCCTGCTGAGGCGAGAAGTAAAAGATTGTTGAAAATCGAGATTGAGGTCTTTCCTATTCGTGCCGAAGGCAACGCGGTCTTAAATGTCCCGCTAGTGTTCTGTTCCGTCGGAGACAACACATGGGAAAGAAAATGGCATCGCGCATTGCATCGCTTGAAGACGCGCCCGCGGATGCGGCGCTGATCCGGCAGGTCATTACCGGCGCGGGACATGACTGCGTGACTTTCGCCGAAAGCCGGCGCCTGCTGCTGGCGCTGCGCGACGCGGGCTTCGACCTGCTGCTGCTGGACTGGCAGATGCCGGACCTGTCCGGGCGCGAGGTACTGGCCTGGGTGCGTACCCACCTCGACCGCCGCATCCCGGTGATGTTCCTGACCTGCCGCGAGGCCGAGCTCGACATCGTCAACGCCCTGGCGGCCGGCGCTGACGACTACATGGTCAAGCCGGTGCGCCCGGCCGAGCTGGCCGCGCGCATCGACTGCCTGCTGCGGCGCGCGTATCCCGCGCAGCTGGCGCCGCTCGCGCCGTTGCGGCTGGGCGAGTACGCTTTTGACTGCGCCCTGCGCAAGGTCACCTGCAATGGCGATCCGGTCAGCCTGACGCCCAAAGAGTTCGACCTGGCGGTGCTGCTGTTCCGCAACGAGGGGCGCATCGTCACGCGCGATCACATCACCGCTGCGGTCTGGGGCCGCGAGATCTCGCCGCTGTCGCGCACCATCGATACCCATGTCTCGCGCGTGCGCAGCAAGCTCGGGCTGCAGGCAGGGCACGGCTTGCGGCTGACGCCGGTCTACACGCATGGCTACCGGCTGGAGCGTACCGACCGCCCGGAGCGCACCGAACGGGCCGCCGCATGAGAGCGTCCCGGCTGCACCAGGCGGGGCTGGCCGTGGCACCGTGGCTCGGCGGCCGGCCGGTCGCGCAGCGGCGCGCTGATGTGCGCAACCCCGCCGCCGTGCACGACATGCTGCTGCACGTGCTTGGCCACGACCTGCGCGCACCCAATGCCTCGCTGCTGGCCTGGCTGGAACTGCGCCGCACGCGGGCCCAGGCCGACGCCGCGCTGCTGGCGCAGGTCGGCAGCCATGCGCGCCGTTCGCTGCGCCAGATCGACGACCTGAACCGGCTGCTGCGCGAAACGCGCCACGCCTATCGCATGCGCCGTATCGCCATGGAATCGCTGCTGGATGAAGCGCTGGACCGCGTCTGGACCCTGGCCAGCGAGGCCGGCGTCCGGCTTGAACGGCCGGCCGGCCGCCTGCCGCGCCTTGGCGGGGACCAGGCCATGCTGGCGCAAACGCTGGAATGGCTGCTGACCAGCGCGATTGATGCCGCGGCGCGGGAGACTGCGCTGCGGATCACGTGCCGTGGCCATGCCGGCGGCCTGGCGCTGTGGCTGGCGTTCGATTCCGCCGACGACGAAAGCGCCGCGCGGCTGGCGCAGCCCGGGCCGGCGCTGCTGTGCGCACAGCGCGTGGTGGCGCGGCATGGCGGCGTGCTGGTGCCGCTGCAGCCGATGGGCGAAGCCACCTCGCAGGCCGGCTGGTACCTGTGGCTGCGGCGCCGGCCGCGCCCATGAAAAAAGGCACCCGAAGGTGCCTTTTGCCAGGAACTGCTGATCGGGTGTCGATCAGAAGATGTGGCGGATACCCAGTGCAGCGCCAGTCTGGTTGTTGCGGCCCGGCATTTCGGTGGTGGTGCCGCCCGAAACCTTGTTGAAGTCAACCGTGCCGTAGACCTGGGTGCGCTTGGACAGCGAGTACTCGGCCAGCAGCACGCCGGTGTAGCGGCGGCCGTTGTTGTCGTTCACGCCGTTCTTGTTCTCGACGTAGTCGCCGTAGAACACGCCGGTCAGCGCCAGGGCCGGGGTGGCCTGGTAGGTCAGGCCGATGTAGCCGAGGGTGTCCTTGCGCGGGTTGCTGGCAGCGCCGGCGGTGACCACGGCCGGAGCAGGCGCGGCAGCCGAGTTGTTCAGGAAGCCGTTGTCGATCACGCCGGTGCGGTCCTTGCCGCCGACGTAGCCCACGAACAGCTTGGCCGGACCAAAGGCGTACTTACCGGCAGCGCCCCACATTTGCTGCTTGTTGCCGTTGATGTCGCGGATTTCCTGGTACACGCCGCCGATGCCGAACGGACCGAACGAGTAAGCGGCACGGGTGCCCCAGTACTGGTTCTTGGTCATGCTGCCCGGCTGCTCGCCGAAGCCGTAGCTGGCGCCCACGTCCAGGCCGCCGAACTTGCCGCCGTAGCTGACCACGTTGTCGCTGCGGAACTGGGTCAGGAAGAACGGCCAGGCGTTGTTGGTGTAGTTGCCGATGGTCAGCGGATCGTAGTCGCCGAAGAAGTTAAAGCCTTCGGTGTACTGGCGGCCCAGCTTGATCGTGCCGAAGTCGCCCGACAGGCCAACGTAAGCCTGACGACCGAACAGGCGGCCGTTCGGGTTGGTGGCGCTGGCCTGGTTGGAACGGCCGGTGTCCGGATCGAAGCCGCCTTCCAGCTGGAAGATTGCCTTCAGGTTATTGCCGAGGGCTTCGCTGCCCTTCAGGCCCCAGCGGCTGTTGGTGACGGCGCCGTTGGTCAGTTCCCACAGGTTGTCGTTGTTGGCGTTGGAGTTCGTCTGGAAGCGGATGCTCTGGTCAACGATACCGTACAGGGTAACGGACGATTGTGCGAACGCCGAACCTGCCAACAGGCTGCCGGCTGCGAGGACGATGGCCGATTTCTTCATGGTGCTCCTTTTCTGTCTTGTACTGTTCTCTCCGCCGGATCACGGCGGGGACGATGTCTACGTTTCGTTGTAGACGCCGCGAAAATTTAACAAAACGTAAGCTACAAGGACACAAAACTCCGCCAAGCTGCCCTTTCAAGCAGGATTTTGGTGCAAATCCGTTGTCTCGCCGCTACAGAATTCCGAATTGGGGCGTTCTGGCAGCGCTGGCAGCTGGCCTGCACACTGGGCTGGTGGGGAAT